>NZ_JAVRCC020000006.1:0-259923 GCF_034530975.2 Nostoc sp. DedQUE07
CTTGCCAGCAGTACCAAAGCTGGTGTCAAGACTACCATTGCTGTTGTAACGTACCACAGCAAAGTTACTACTACTCGCTCCCGCTACCAGAATCTTGCCATCGTCTTGCAGGGCAATGCTGTAGGCTATGTCAGTATTGCCGAAGTCAGTAGTGACTTTGCCATCACTATCAAAGTTAGTGTCGAGACTACCATTGCTGTTGTAACGTACTACAGCAAAGTTATTATTACTCACTCCCGCTACCAGAATCTTGCCATCGTCTTGTATGACAATGCTTCTAGCAATGTCACTGGTATTAGTACCAATATCAGTAGTGACCTTGCCATCACTATCAAAGCTGGGATCGAGAACTACAGATAGAATTGAAGCGTAGGCTGTTATTACTTCATGCCCAAACGCTAAACGAGGAACAATAGGTGCTGTAGAAACCTCCAGTTCCCAATCACCACCTAATGCAGCACTCCCTGTCAAGTCATCAGAGGCAGCTACTACTGCACCTGTCAATTCGCTCAGACAGCGTATAAACAATACACCTGGCTCGGTTTGAGCGACTTTGCAACCATATAGCAGTAGTTGTGCGTCTTCACCCAAAGCATTTGCCCAACCCATAAGTTGGGCTGCGTAACGATTGAGTGTTTCGTTGTTGAGTTGACTGTTGCCCAAATAGATGCACCCAGGTGCGCCGTGGGAAACAATGTGCAGACTATTGACTCCCTGATGAGACTCCAGCACTTGACTAATTTGCTCAATGCCATCTTGGTTGGCATCTAAGACTACAACTGAGGTATCTGGTAATACACCCATCACCAGACTTTGGTAGTCATCAACCTGTGGGTCAATAAAAACTAGACGAGTAGGATACAAGTCTAAAGTTGGTTTAATATTAATGCTGTTAGATATTTTGTGTATAGTAAAGTTATTATTGCTACTATGCTTTATCATAATTGTCCAAGAGTAAATCCCTGATATTTAGCTAAAATGAAACTTTTTGCAGATCGTTTCTTGTAGTTGCTTTCACTTTCAATTTAGGAATAAAATAAATCCTTTCCCTCGGTAAATCCACTAGTTTAATTAATGAAGATTTAGAAATTTTGGGCATAGAAAGTAGCTGAAACTTTTGATAAAAAAACTCAGTAAACATCTATATACCGACGTTGCATATTTGCGAGATGATTTAGCAACGTCCAAATTTTCCCTTAGTTTTCCCTGCTTGCCTCAATTCATACCACTGTTCTGCAATGCCCTATTCCCAGATTTCCTGTTCCCTCCCTAGACAAGTAAGTTCAGGAATCAAATCGGATTCCTATATGATCCGGTAAGTATCGTCTAAATGAAAAGAGATTTATGACGCAAACAATTTCAATTAACGACTCCGGGCGCTTGCAACTCACGCCGCTAGAAATCCCATCCCGTCTGCTGTTGGGGCCAGGGCCATCTAATGCCCATCCCACAGTTCTCCAAGCGATGAATACTTCACCTGTTGGGCATCTTGACCCAACTTTTCTCGCACTCATGGATGAAATTCAGTCGTTGCTACGCTACGTATGGCAAACAGAAAACTCACTTACCATTGCAGTCAGCGGTACGGGAACAGCTGCAATGGAAGCAACCATTGCCAATGCTGTAGAACCCGGTGATGTAGTTTTAATCGGTGTAGCTGGTTACTTTGGTAATCGCCTTGTGGATATGGCTGGACGTTATGGCGCTGATGTGCGAACCATTACCAAACCTTGGGGACAAGTCTTCAACTTGGAGGAACTCCAAACTGCCTTAAAAACTCATCGTCCAGCTATCTTAGCTCTAGTTCATGCCGAAACTTCCACCGGCGCACGTCAACCGTTGGAAGGGGTCGCTGATTTGTGTAGTGAATTTGGCACTTTGTTATTAGTGGATACGGTGACAAGTTTGGGCGGCGTCCCCTTGTTTTTGGATGCTTGGGGAGTTGACTTAGCCTATAGTTGTAGCCAAAAAGGGTTAGGTTGCCCGCCTGGTGCTTCTCCTTTTACAATGAGTGCGCGTGCAGTTGAGAAATTGCAACAGCGGCAAACGAAAGTTGCAAACTGGTATTTAGATATGTTGTTGCTGGGTAAGTATTGGGGTGCTGAACGCACCTATCACCACACAGCACCGATTAATTTATACTATGCATTGCGGGAAGCACTACGTTTGCTTGCAGAAGAGGGATTAGCAAATTCCTGGCAGCGGCATCAAAAGAACGTAGAATATCTCTGGGAAGGTTTAGAGAATTTAGGACTGAGTATGCACGTTGAGCAAGAGTATAGATTACCAACGCTTACCACTGTCCGTATTCCAGCCGGGGTAGATGGTAAAGCGATCGCACAGCAGTTACTCAATGAACATAATATTGAAATTGGCGGTGGTCTTGGCGAACTCGCGGGTAAAGTTTGGCGCGTAGGATTGATGGGCTTTAATAGTCGAAAGGAAAGTGTTGACCAACTTTTAGCCGCACTGCGGCAGGTTTTGCCTAAGTAGTTTTGATATATGGTGCGTTAACAGTAGCTTAACGCACCTAAGAAAAAGAGCATTGGGCTAACTTTACTGTGAGAAAAAACCAACAACCAACAGAGGCAAGAGTATTAAGACAGATACAATCAAAACCAGGGTTGCCGGCTCGACTTTAATATGGTTATTCTCTGGATCGCGCATTTGGCACTCTCTCGAACAATAAATATATTACCTAAGCCTAAATGATGGTTACTTTTTTTTCCAACCCCAATGAGGTTTAGAAGTGTAAACTTTTTAGCCCATCAGCTTATTTCTTCCAAGGCAATTTAGTACCCATTTCGGTTAAAGCTGAGAAGATAAGATATACAATGAGTAACCCAGCAGCCGCAAAGAAAGCGAGTAAATCGTTATCCATAAATGCCCCACGCTAAAACTTCGCTAATCATAGCGGAATTATCTAATCTTTAGCATTTTTCTGAGTCTGCAATCTTTGATCTTCTGGGTACAAACTGTACCAGCCATACCAGTGACGAACTGCTAGCCAAATCGCTGAAAGCAAACCCGCCAAACTAAGGGTTAGTCCGCTAAACGGTATTAATAATCCAAAAATAGGTAGTACTGCTCCAGCAATAGTAGCCACGATCGCAGCCAGGGAAGCACTGCGGCTAGCTCCCAATCCCCATGTTAAAATTAGTAAAATGATGGAAATTAAAGTCCAAGCCAACTGAGCATTGATAATGCGAGCTAGATAGGTCAAAGTTAACAGACAAGCAAAGAAAATACTAGCAGCGATCGCAATATTTCTAAAACTCATTGGCAGTGACAAATATAACAATAATATCCACCACAAAAATATTGCCGGGGCTAGCAATAAAAGCCGGGGAATGATGCCAGTATGACGAATGGGTTCGGTGTTGGTAAAGACTCCAAAGGGATTTTTGACTGAAACATTATCGTCAAATATCCAAGTAAACTGAGTACTGCGTCCGTTAACTTTAATCTCATTCGGTACAACACCACTAGCAAAATCAGCCGGAGCAAAGTTGGCAATTGCTGTGAGGCGAAAATTAGAAAGCAACTGTCCCGTTGCACTATAAACCCAACGCGGCCCGCCTTGAGCCTGATAAGTAACTCGAAAGGTAGTTTCTTCTCCTGGTTGCAGCCGGAAGGGAAAGCCATAGTCTCCCGGATTGGTTTGTTGTAACCTAGTACCGTCACGCTCAACTTTGTAGCTAGCAAGCAGTGTGTAGCCGTTAGGTGGCGGTGTTTCAAAGAAAAAATTATTAATATCCTTGAGTTGGTTAACTACTTTATAATCAGCAGTGTAATTTACCTGATAAATTGAACTGCGGCCTGGAACATCTACACTTTGGTCAAGCTTGACTTGTATTTGCGAACCAGCCAACGTTAAGAAGCGGTTGATTTGTCGTGTCTCATTTACCTTGACAATTTTGCCATTAACTTGAGTGTTATAGGAGTATGGCTCTTGAATCGAGTAGCGGACTTGAGGCGCAAATTGTTCGAGTTTTTCACCTGCGACACTTTGGGCCACTTGAGCCACCTTTGTTTGTTCCCAGTAGTGATAGCGATTGCTCAAAGTCGAACAGAGAAAAAATCCCGGTACTAACAAGACTAATACTAGAGTTAAATGCTGTAATCCTCGCAGTAGTTGGGAATAACGCACAGCCCATTCGCCAATGAATATAAATTGTTCCGGCTGGCTGCGACGCAGAGAAAAACTGATGAGTGCGATCGCAACTCCCAAAGCTACAATCAAAAATACTAATAACAGTGAAGCTTTGAGCGCCTGGGTTCCAAATTGAACAAGCTCAACTGGATGCGTCAAATCGGGTAATCCGGGAATACCTTGAGCAGAAGATGACATTGGTTGATTTTTGCAGAATTTGGAGAACCAGACCAATAAAATCTCTTAAAAGTTTCTTGACAATAGTTTTATTTGATACCCAGGCAATTGAGAGAAGTGCTGCGTTGCCGTAGCCAGCTGTAGGCATCGTGTCCCTAACTTGCTCGACTGTAACTTAACGTGAGTTCGATGAATCTCTCCCGAACAACCTACCTCTCCCACGGGGAAAGGGAGGAGCAACGAGAAATTAGGGTTTTGGCTCTTCTCTGGGTGTCCAAGAGGGGTTGGGGGAGAGGTTAAAAAAGGGCTTGTCGAACTCACGTTAACTTGGTATAAACACCAAAAACCCGATCGTTAAGACCGGGTTCTTGAGGGAAAACAATGGGGATATATTCCCCGAAGGTTAGTTATAGAGGTTCAGTATAATATCGATGCTCTGATATTTACTACCACGCCATTGTTACCCATTCCGGAAAATTAGCTAAGAATTTTTGACTAGTCTTCTTTGATCTCCTAACATACAGCAACCTACTGGTAGCATCAGCGTGTAGGATTGATAAATATTAATTTTCCGGCTTTTGCTAATGAACAATGCATTTGGTAGCTGGCAAGAATGGTTAACAGTATTCACCTATCTAGGTTTTACCGTCTTCATTATCTGGCGAGTGTTTACCGCCGAGAAGAATTAAAAAAGCTGCATATAATCTCACCAGGGCCTTTTTGCTCAAAGGGCAAAATAGTCCCAGCTTGTTGAACCTTGACTCGTTCGCGACAATTGTAAACCTCTGTAGGTCTTTTTATGCCATCTACGCTAACAATTGCCTTGTATTCCCAATAATTTTTGGCACTTCGGCTGATACTGAGAATGCAAATCTGGTGGCGTAGACCGTCGTAGACAGCGTAATTACGGCATACAGATGCAAAAGCTGGATATACCACGGAGAAAGGTAGTATTAATAGCAACATAAATATTATGTATTTAATCCTGCTCATAAAAAATTTTTTAACATTATTTGGAAATATTATTAGATTTTTCAACCCTTTGAGTTGATTCAATTACTTTTCCTAGTTTGACGGACGAGAGATTGCAACCCCATAGCATACAATGCATGAGTTAATTGAACGTGAGTTCGACAAGTCTTATTTGACCTCTTCCCCAACCCCTCTCCGTGTCGGAGAGGGGAGCAAAAAGCTGAATTTTTCGTTGCTCCTCCCTTTCCGTTTCGGAGAGGGAGGCTGGGAGGGAGAGGTTCATCGAACTCACGTTAATTGAGAAAGTCAGATTACATCTGGCTGGGTTCCCACCATTTGTATCTGTAGTCTGATTTTGGAAAATTGATATAACAACAAATGTGCAAAAAAAGTCAGTCGTAAGGACGATAAAATTGCAACCAAAAACAAAATTTGAGCAATCTGGGATTACACGCTGTTTTGCAGCAATACTGCTCTTTGGTCAAGTGTGGCTACATTTACTCCAAGGGAAAACCTACTATCGCAAGATTTTGCAACATCTTGTTACCGCTGGGCCAGGTTCTATCTCTCCAGTTCTCCTTGTCAGCGGTTTTGCCGGAATGATTTTTACTATTCAAACAGCGAGAGAATTAGTGCGATTTGGCGCTGTTGATGCAGTGGGAGGTGCTTTTGCCTTAGCTTTTTGTAGAGAATTAGCTCCAATTTTGACCGCTAGTATTATGGCGGGACAAGTAGGTTCTGCTTTTGCAGCGGAAATAGGTGCAATGCGAGTCACCGAACAAATTGATGCACTTTATATGCTCAAAACCGATCCAATTGATTATTTAGTACTTCCTAGAGTAATTGCTTGTTGTTTGATGGTGCCTTTGATGACGATTTTGGCTTTAGTTACAGGCATCACTGGTGGAGTTTTTGCCGCATCAAAGTTTTACCAAATTATTCCCGAAACATTTTTAGAATCAGTCAGAAATTTTTTAGAACCGTCAGATTTGTTTATTATTTTGCTAAAAGGGTTTATTTTTGGAGTGCTGGTTGCTGTCATTGGCTGTAGTTGGGGTTTAACTACGAAAGGGGGAGCAAAGGAAGTAGGGGAATCGGCAACAAAAGCAGTTGTTACTAGTTGGGTATCCATTTTTATTATGGATTTTTTCCTATCTCTACTGCTGTTTGAACAGCCTGCATTTTGAACCCAACTAAGTATTGAACAAAACAAAATTCCCAACTTATTAAAAAGTCGGGAATTTGAGCTACAAAGGAAATTGTAGGGAAATAATACTGCTTCTAAAGGATTGGCGTAACCCAACCCAGGCATAGCTTGCTTTTTCGGGTATACTTCATCACGTTAACAGAATTTGGGAATATATGAACTTGTAAATTAGCGCACCCAAAGCTAAACCTCCCAATGAAAAGATCGAGGCAGTCGAAAAAGCTAACCCTTCCTTAAGACCAGCTCTTTGAAAGTCTATCCTGACTAATATAGTCGCTGAAATGATGAGTAAAGTATCAAGAAATATCCGAAACCAGGCAATCATAATAAAGAATAAGAACGCTGCTAAGACGGCAACAGCAAAAGCCCTGGTATTTGATTGCAGGAAAATACTGTAGTAATATGTCATCCTTGGCCAAGGAGCGGTCAACGTTATGATTAAAAGCAAGATAGCAATTACAGTTGCCACCCACACAAATATAGGAGCACGTGTTTCTGATATTACCCAGCCCAAAGTACTGTAACTCAGCAGTACTAGTGCTAGGGACACCCAAGGAACTCTTTTCAAAATTGACATGGGTTTATATTTCTAGTACAGGGTTAAGGTCTTATCGCATAAATAAGTTTACTAACTCAAGACTTTATTTTGCTTGAGGATTTGCTTAGTTTATGATAATTGTCCTTCCTTAAGCATATCCCAGTATCAAAGGAGTTTTTTCCGATACGGGTATTAGTGAGATAAGAAACCAGAAGTTCTTACAGATAAAATTATGTAGATTTTGAATATATGGCTTAAACTAGTAGGTTTAGCATCATATTTTATAACTTCAATCAATAGACTTTTATGCTATTCACAAGAAAGCTAAACAAGTTTGTCGAGAATTGCGGTACAAAGTAGTTAAAGATTTGTAAACTGTTAGCAGCCGAGTAGCCGCGTGTCACATCTTGTTAAGGAATTATCATGAAACAACTTATTATTGCTGAACGCGTATGCCTCATTGGTCATATCGCGTCAAAAGCCTTTGGACTGGTAGGGATGCTACTGGTAGTACCCAATGCCGAAATAATTTTCAACTTATCGCAGGTAGGAGAAACTGCCGTACAGTTAAGTATGGCTGGCGGCGGTGTAGTAGATATCATCTTAGGGACAGTAGCTGTCTCTATTTATGCCTACCGGACATTGGGATTAGGAACTTGGCTAGCATTTATGCTACCAGCTATGTTTATCTCTTTGGGAAGTGAACTACTGGGAACTAGTACAGGGTTTCCATTTGGTGATTATAGCTACTTGAGTGGTTTGGGTTATAAGATTGCGGGGCTAGTTCCTTTCACAATTCCTTTATCTTGGTTTTATGTTGGGCTGTCGTCTTACTTAATTGCGAGAACTGGTTTGAAAGTGGCTCAAAAACCCAGTTGGGGTCGCCATATTGCTGCGATAGCCGTTGGGGCTTTGCTCTTCACTTGCTGGGACTTTGCCCTTGAACCGGCTATGAGTCAAACTTCTCTGCCTTTCTGGTATTGGGAACAACCAGGAGCTTTCTTTGGAACACCTTACCAGAACTATATAGGTTGGTTTGGTACTAGCGCTCTGTTTATGAGTGTGGCAGGATTATTGTGGCGAAATACCTCGATTAAATTAGAGCGATCGCAACTAAATTTGCCTTTAGTCGTTTATTTAACTAACTTTGCATTCGCCGCCGGACTCAGTTTAGCCGCTGGATTCTTTATCCCTGTGTTACTTGGCTTATTGCTAGGTATAATTCCGGCTATGGTGCTGTGGTCAAGGAGTTCAACCACACCTGCTCAAGTTACTGTTGAACCAGTAACCAAAGAAGTATCAGTAGCAAAGGTTGAAGTTGCCTTGAAATAAGTCTAGAAATTAGGGAGTGGAAAGTAGAGGGGCAGGGGAGCAGGGGAGCAGGCGAAGCAAGGGGACAAGGGCACAAGGGGACAAGGTGACAAGGTGACAAAAGTTTAGAACTTACAACAAGTCTTTCCCCTTGTCCCCAATTCTCCTTGTCTCCAAGTCCTCTTTCCAATGCCCAATGACTAATGACTGGTGACAAGGTGACAAAAGTTTAGAACTTACAACAAGTCTTTCCCCTTGTCCCCAATTCTCCTTGTCTCCAAGTCCTCTTTCCAATGCCCAATGACTAATGACTGGTGACAAGGTGACAAAAGTTTAGAACTTACAACAAGTCTTTCCCCTTGTCCCCAATTCTCCTTGTCTCCAAGTCCTCTTTCCAATGCCCAATGCCCCATGCCCAATTCCCAAGTTTAGTGTTGAAGTTCCAAACCTGCTGCCGCATCCAGCAGCCACCAAAGTTCTCCTTGGGGCTGAATTAAACGGGATGGGTAAGTGAAGTCATCGGCTACAGGTGCAAAGACTTGCGCTAAAGCTGGTCGTTTATTAGCACCAGCAACCAGAAAAATCACGCTACGAGCAGAGTTGATGAAGGGGTATGTGAAACTTATCCTGGGGTTTCCGTCTTTGTTACCCACAGTCACAAGGCGATCGCGTACTTTAAGAGCCTCGGTATGGGGAAACAAAGACGCAGTATGTGCATCATCACCCATTCCTAGTAATACTACATCCAAGGGGGGAAACTCGACCCCAGAAGAATGGAAAAATTCTTTGAGCTGTTGTTCATATTTGGCAGCAGCCAGTTCTGGATTGGCTTCTAAAGTTGGTACGGGGTGAATGTTAGCCGCTGGGATGTCAACACGATCTAGCCACGCACGACGCGTCATCAGTTCATTGCTATCGGGGTGATCTGGTGGTACGTAACGCTCATCTCCCCAGAATATATGAATTTTATCCCAAGGCAGTTTTTGAGTAGCGATCGCTTCGTATAACGGTTTAGGTGTACTGCCGCCAGATAAGGCGATAGTAAACTGCCCCCGTTGCTCAATGGCAGTTTCTAACTTGGACAGAATTAATTCTAGCGCTCGTGTAACCAGCGCCGGCTGATCCGGTAGAACTTCAACAGTTTTGTTCATGGCTTCATCATCATATTGCTGGCTTCTGGCAATACAATACCGAACTTATTACAATCCCCCTTTTTAACTTTTGAAACATTTAACATCATGGATTGAGTAAGCTTGAAAAATTTAGACCCTCCTTATCAGCTTCAACGGTAAGTCGTCAGTAGTGAGTCGTACTAACTACTAACCACTCTCATGATTATTTTTATTTACATCCAGTTACTTGATACTTTGTTGATTCACGCCACAAAGGATACGTTTATTAATTCTTATTAAAAATTAATAGAACTAATCGATCGCAAACAATTTTTCCCAGTCAGGGATCGCTTCACGTTGGGCAATTAACAATTCCTGAATTCCTTTTTGGGCAACATCTAGCAGTTGATCCAACTGAGTGCGGCTAAAGCTGCCTTCTTCGGCTGTTCCTTGGACTTCAATGATTCCCAGATGTTGATTCATCACCACATTAAAATCTACTGTTGCAGCCACATCTTCGATATAATTTAGATCCAAAAATGGCTCTTTCTCCAGTAATCCTACGGAAACTGCCGCTACCTGTCCACACAAAGGCGATCGCTCCAACACGCCCTCTTGCGACAATTTGGAAATTGCATGAGCCAACGCCACAAACGAGCCTGTAATAGCTGTTGTTCGAGTTCCGGCATCTGCTTGCAACACATCAGCATCTACAGTTAGCGTGCGTTCTCCCAGTGCCTCAAAATCTACTGCTGCGCGTAAGCTACGTCCAATTAAACGTTGAATTTCTTGCGTCCGTCCAGATAATTTCAATAATTCCCTTTCTTGGCGTTTTTGGGTAGCAGATGGTAACATTCGGTACTCAGCAGTTAACCAGCCTTTACCAGTTCCTTCAAGAAACTTCGGAACTCCCTTATTAACGCTAACGGTACAAAGTACTTGAGTATCACCGCATCTTGCGAGAACAGAACCGGGGGCAAAGCGGGTGAAACTGGGGTGAAAGCTAATCGGACGTAGTTCGTAAGCAAGACGACCGTCAGGACGCTGCCAAGCCATTGGAGTTGCCTCAAGTTTTACAATACTGCCTTAAGATTACCTTAGTGTTATTGGGCATTGGGCATTGGGCATTGGGCACAAGAGGCAGAGGGGCACAAGAGGCAGAGGGGAAAGACTTACTGCAACTTCTCCCCTGCTCCCCTGCTCCCCTGCTCCCCCGCTCCCCTGCTTCTTTTCTAAGGAACTGAAAGCAGAGTCAAAATATTTTGCTGCACCATCTCTGGTGATTGGTCGCCGTTGATAGTCAATAAACAGCGACGACGGTCGTAATATTCTAGGATGGGAATGGTGCGATCGTAGAATAATTCTACACGGCGCTGTACGATTTCTGGTTGGTCATCTGGTAGCGATCGCCCCAAGGATCGACTAACCATAACTGCTTCCGGGACTTGGAGATAAATTGCCCAATCTAGCTTTTGCCCTAAATCATCCAATAAAAAATCTAATTCTTCAGCTTGGAAGGCAGTACGGGGATAGCCTTCTAACACCCAATCGCAATTAATATCCGGTTGTCTGAGGCGAATTCGGATCAATTCAACGATCGTTTCGTCTGGAACTAACTCCCCTTTTTGCATGTAGGGCCGTGCGTGGTAGCCTAGTTCGCTCAAGCTAGCGTAAACCGAAAGAGAAGTCCGGGGATCGGCTTCCAACCATCGAAATTCCGGCAGGGGCTGATTGCCAGATATTGCTTCTCGTAAAATCTCACCTGTGGAAATCAGAGGAATATCAAAGTATCTGCAAAGCCTTTGTGCTTGAGTGCTTTTCCCCGATCCTGAACCTCCCAGAATCACCAATCTCACAACGATTTACTCCTCATCCTGTCAAATTCACTACTAGCTAAGCCTGTTTTGCCCAAACAACCGAAAAATCTAACATTTAGAGATTTTTAGGCGTTGTGCCTAGCTTTTTTAAATAATTGGGACTGTAACTTTTATGTTTTCATTTTTACAACTCATTTCCGAGAAAAGACGAAAATTTAAATCAAAACAACTCTTGACTTCAATACAAACGTAGTGTTTGACTAAGAATGCAATTTGCCAAATTCACCATACCTGTGAAAAACAGATAGATTATACAGGCAGAGTTGTAATAAGTATCGCCAGCACAAACATTTAATTTATTGTAATTTTTTGAACTTTACCCTATGGTTGCCCAGCTAGAAACTCCAAGTATAAATTCACCCCTTACCTTACCATATCCAGTAGAAGGACTAGTGCAAGTTTTCACTAGCTCCCATCGCAACTTTTTTACGAGTGTCATGGCTCAAGCACTGAGAATAGCTGGACAAGGAACGCCAGTATTAATAGTGCAGTTCCTCAAAGGAGGTATTCGCCAAGGACAAGATCGACCTATACAATTAGGACAAAATTTAGATTGGATTCGGTGTGATTTGCCTCGTTGTATCGATACACCACATTTAGACGATACAGAAAATCAAGCCTTACAAAAGCTGTGGCAGTATACACAACAAGTTGTGTGTGAGAGTAAGTATTCTCTCGTGGTGTTAGATGAGTTAAGTTTAGCGATTAACTTTGGTTTAATTCCTGAAACAGAAGTTTTAGCGTTTTTGGCAAAACGCCCTCCCCACGTCGATATTATTCTCACAGGGCCAGAGATGCCAAAATCTCTTCTCGATGTGGCAGATCAAATTACAGAAATCCGCCGGAGTTATCGGCCTTAAACAAAATACTCAGTTCGTGCTAATATATCGAGTCGGTTGGAATTAACGTTAGCAGCGAACTTGTGATTAAGAACGATATCTGGATTACTGAAATGGCTCAACAGGGTTTGATTTCGCCCTTTGAGCCTAGCCTAATACGTCATCTTGAGAATTTACCTGTAATTTCATTTGGTCTTAGCAGCTTTGGCTATGACATCAGACTATCACCAGATGATTTTCGCATTTTTAGGCATATTCCAGGCACTGTAGTAGATCCTAAGAATTTTAATCCTGAAAACTTGGAGCGAACAGAACTCCATACAGATGTTAATGGCAAATACTTCATTCTGCCTGCCCACTCCTATGGGCTTGGGGTTGCCCTTGAAAGGCTGGAAATACCAGATAATATTACAGTAATTTGTATAGGTAAGAGTACTTATGCTCGTTGTGGAATAATTGCAAATGTAACTCCAGCCGAAGCTGCTTGGCGCGGTTACTTGACACTAGAGTTATCCAACGCCTCTAGCGCTGATTGCCGCATTTACGCCAGTGAAGGAATAGTACAGTTGATGTTTTTGGAGGGAGAACCATGTGCTATAAATTATGAAGCACGCCAGGGTAAGTATCAAGACCAGCTAAAGGGTGTAACTCTGGCTAAGGTTTAAACTTCAAAAGAATTATTTAGTTTTGTCTCTGCTTTCTTTAGGAAGTGTCTGTACTTCCTGTTTACCTAAAGGCTGCACAATTTGAACTATTGTTAAAACTATGGTTGCAATAGTTAAGATAATAGTAAAGTAGGTCTGATTTGTCTCAATAAAATCTCTAACTCTACTTAATAAATCCTTTCTAGAGTTTCCGGCAATTTTTTTAGCGTCTTTTGTATAAGGAATAACTCCTTGCCTAACATCAAGTACATAGAGTGTACAAAAATCTTGTCCTTTCTTAAGCTGAACTGTTCTTTTGCCTAAATTGAAAACTGTGATAGAAAGTTTTCCTTCATATCCAGGGTCTATCTTTGATGAGGTGTTAGATAACCCATCTTGCAGAAGAGATACTTTTGGAACTACATGGCCAAATCTAGATTTGGGAAATTGAACTGATTCAACTGTCTCAATAATGACGGCAGAACCTGGTTGAAGAGATATTGTGCCATTCTCCAACAGATCAGTTTTACCGGAGTCTCTATGATCTCTGTATTCATCACCAACTCTTAAATCATAGCTGGCATTGCTAGACTTCGTATTATGAATTTGTTTGATATTAAGATTCTGTATAAAAATTACATCTCCTTCAAGACCACCAGCTCTCTCGTACTCTTCCCTGGTCTCTACTACTGTTCTATTACTACCATCCAATATAAATGGGATAACACTCATTATTTTGCTGCTTGTGAAATAGTGTAATTTATTATACTCTATTCCCTTTCCTAGATACCCAATTATTTAAGGTGCTAATTTTACCTTACCTAGATGCTGCTTTTCACACCATTGTGCGATCGCTCTAAATCATACCCAAAAATCAAAGTGCGATCGCTTGCTTTATCCCACTGCAAATTCTGTCAGCTTTCGCATATAAGGAGGCTGATAAGCCAGCACTATATCTTGCTTAGGAATACCATACTCTATTAATTCATTAGCCACGCCAATCTCAGTCCCATCATACTGAATCCAAATCTTATCATCTCGAATATCTAGATGAATTAAACAGCCATAAACTCGACGACGATTTTCCCACCCCGTATTCACAACTTGATAATGATTTTGTTGCACATCAAAAATAGTTTGTCGTTCGATTTCACCATAAGCAGGTTTAATCTGAGCATGAATCGTCAAAACTTGCTGGATGATTTGTCTATACTTTGCTAGTTTATCCATTGTACTATTACCTCATTTTCGGGGTCAAATACTAGCAGTTTCAATTGATATTCATGGATACTCAGTTGTGGCAATTGCCGTGAGAAAAAATCTTTATAAGTTGCTAGCGTAACTGCTAAATAGAGAACTCGCTCTGGTTCTTTTAGTTTTAGTGCAACTCGATAATTTAAACATTGTCCTAAAGCTGTATGAAATTCGGAAATTGCAGAAGGAGCAACAAAACTCTTGATTTCTACAGCAATTCTTTCGTCTTATTTTTGGGCAGCGATTAACCGTTCTGCACCCAGATCAATTTGCAATTGTCCATCTGCTAAATCAATAGACAGTGGATCGTGTGTAATTGTCCAGCCATCTTTTTGCAAAGCCAATCTAACTAAATTATGGAAAATATCTCTTGCAGACATTCATTAAAATTTTAAGTGTAATAACTCGAAAATTTTCTAGTCTAAACTTTCATCATATTCTAGCTCTCAGGCAGGAGTTGGTGCGATCGCTTTATCCTACAAAACATTCCGTAACTCTTGAATTGTATTTGCTACAACAATCTTGCGTAAAATCTCTTTCAATTGCCCTAAGTCAGAAATTTGCGAAATTTGCGACATCAACTCCAAACCATCGCTGCCAAATTTCGCCTCTAAACTTGTTTCGATGCTAGAGATTATTCCACGTACTTCTCCTCTTGCTTCTCCTCTTGCTTCTCCTCGTGCTTCTCCTCTTGCTTCTCCTTCTGCTTGTCCTCGTGCTAGTCCCTCACGTAAAATTTCTTGATACCAAGGTGACTCTCTTAAGACTGTCATATCCCACCTCATGATTTCCTGAACTAAAGTACTTTCTAATACAAAGGTTGCAAAAAATGCCAGAACTGTCTCAAGTTGATTTAATTGCTCGTCAGCACGCAACATTCGCAATGCTTCCCTAATTGTAGACTCGTTTTCTCCGCCTTTGAGAATTGGTACAAAGGGAAGCAGCGACGGTAACGGCGTCTCAAAAGCAATATTTACATCAACTTCCCAGAGATTGATTACGCGGTAATCTTGAATTGCTCTTAAACCGATAAAATTTGATGCAAAGCTTGTAGGTATTTCACTGTTGCTGATTTTGAGAATGTTAATCAGTACAGGGTAGGTTTGTAGTTTATATTTCTCTTCCGCAAGAGCCGCATAAGCACGCATCCGACGCGGCATTTCTGATGTGTGGCGTAATTGTAACTCATTGAGGATGAGAAATTTCCCGTATTGGGGACTTTCAGCCGGAATTACAACATCGCTTTGTCGGCTAATCCATTGGAATTCTGTATTTAAGATTTCGCCTGTAACAATGTCGGGAATTCCTGTTACCCATTTTGCCCAATTATTTGGTGCAAGGCTGATTAATTTTTTAGTGCTAATATCGACAGCTTTGTTCATCAAAAAAAATAGATGCGATCGCCCTAAATCAAACCCAGTAAATCCGAGGACAATCGCTTCGCCTTATCCTACCGCAAATTGTGTCAACTTTCAGCCATTATCTAAGGTGCTAACCTGGCTTTACCTAGACGCTGCTTTTCATACCATTGTGCGATCGCAGGTGCCCAATCTTCAAAATGAGGCCACATCATTTCACACAACTTTTGAATTTCCAGTTGAGCATCTTTCTTATTTCTCAGGTCACAAAAATGCAAGAAAGACCTTAAATTAAAACTAACTACAAAATGCTGGCGATAATCAAAAGGCACTTTACCTCTGGCGTGTTCTTCGGACATTCCCGCTTCAAAATCAGCTTTATATCGTTTAGCTGCGTCTTTACACCACTCCAAATCTGCTGTTCGTTGTTCTGGTGAATAGTGATACTTTTTACCTTGTCTATCAGTGTAATAACCAACGGGTCGTAGATAAAAAACATCTTCTATGTCTTTCTTGCCTTCTACTACGTCAATAAATTGGTTGCCTGTGTACCTAAAAGATTGTACATCAAATGATACAGAAACGCGATGAGTCCGCGCCTGCTGCATCACACTGTGGGGAAAGTAGCCACAGTTGAAAACAATCTGGGGATGCTCTAAAGGCCCATAGTGTCCCCTCTCTCCTGCTAAAAGACGCTTAACAATTACTTCGCCGCTTTGTGACTCCGAGGGCCAGGAGTCGCGCTCATCAAACACAAACCCATCAGTATAATCCTGGTGCATTGCAGCATAAATCACCTGCTGCGGGTTTGGTGTTTTGGCAATAACCTCTACTCGAAATCGATGCATTAGCTGTTGGGGAATGGATTGGTGACTGGGATTGCTTAGATAGAGTACTTAGACATGGCTTTGAACTCGATTCATCATCATATCTCTTCTCTGGCTTGGACTTCTACTCGATTAGATGAAGATACTTTACAAATGTTAATAACTTTGTTACAGTTATTTACATAAACAGAAGACAGGGAAAAACCCATGCGTACAAGCACTGCTATAATTGACGACCAAGGCAAACTGAACAACTTTGCGATCGAGCCAAAAGTATATATAGATGAACAAGGCGATCGCACTGGTTTCACTCCTTATGCAGAAATGCTCAACGGTCGTTTAGCAATGATTGGTTTTGTCTCTCTGATAGCATTAGAAGTATTCACAGGACACGGTATTGTTGGTGTTTTGGCAAATCTGTAAAAACTAATTGATTTAACATAACTCTCAAAAAATGCAAGAGACGGTAAATTTACCGTCTCTTATTTTATAGAAAACTTAGTGCTAGAGTGAAAATATACTGATAACAAAAACCGTTAATTATCAGCGTAAAAATATTGGGTGAACTATGGCTTTAGTTACTTCAACTATGTTGCCGCTAGGCACTAAAGCGCCAGATTTTAATCTACCGGAAGTAGTATCTGGAAAGGCAACTTCACTTTCTACCTTTGCAGATAAAAAAGCATTGTTGGTAATGTTTATTTGTCGGCATTGCCCGTTTGTAAAACACGTCCAAAACGAATTAGTGCAGTTAGGCAGAGATTATTTTACAAGTGACTTAGCGATCGTTGCTATTAGTGCTAACGATGCAAAAAATTATCCAGATGATGCGCCAGAGTCGTTACAAGCATTTGCAACAGAACAAGGGTTTAATTTTACCTTATGTTACGACGAAAGCCAGGAAACAGCGAAGGCTTATACAGCAGCTTGTACACCAGATTTTTTTGTATTTGATGAGCAACGCCAACTTGTGTATCGGGGACAATTAGATGATAGCCGCCCCAGTAATGGTAAACCTGTAACAGGTGCAGATTTACGCGCAGCCATTGAAGCAGTGCTAGCGGGTAAACCTGTTACGAGCGAGCAAAAGCCGAGTGTTGGTTGCAATATTAAATGGAAACCAGGAAACCAACCCAGTTATTTTGGTTAAGAGGGATTGGGGATTGGGGATTGGGCATGGGGCATTGGGGATTGGGCATTGGGCATTGTAAAAACTTTTCCCTACTCCCTAGTGCCCACACCTATTAATGTTTAATTTCTAAATTTAATATGTAGTATCCTAATTGGACTTTTTCTGCCCACAATTCATATTCCAGCCGCAAATTCTCTGGCAAAGGATGTCCGTTGAGAGTTAGGCTACGAGTAAAATTTCGTAAACGAATCGGATCGTTAGGTTGCAATGACTCAGTTGGCAACCAATAGCGACTAATGCCATAAACACCTTGTTCCCAAAAGTGACGATAACTCACTTGAGCATTACCTTGCATAGTCATGATGACTCGGTAAGGGGAAATCTCCAGCCACAATATTCTGGGACTGTTAGGGGCGTAAGCTTTGCTCTTGCTTTGAGGAAGTGTGTCTTCTGGACTTATGACACTCTCTACTTCGCAGCTAATTAAAGGCGGTGCGGTCATCAGTAAATGAAACCGATCGGTATCCTTTTGATACAATGTCGCGGCAGTTTCGACAACAGACCAGATCGGTAGGTCAGTGGAAATAAGTGATAAGCACACGGGCTTGCGGTGATGGGTCAGCATGGGAGCGATAAGGGCTAAAAGCTATTGAACAAAGTGAAATGAACACTCTAGCTGTCTAATAGGTCGGGCTAAGAAACTAAATAGTAAAGCAGGCTGAATATTAATGAACCCGTTGATTTGTTAATAAGCTACACAAATCTGGATGAAACAGGTAGAATGTCAGCTTACACAGTAAAAATGGTACTTTTATCTAGAGAAAGCTAATTCGTAAGTAAAGCTTGTAAATATTCTAAGGCTATAGCCTCAAAACAGTGGCAATCGTTTTAGATGCTAAAAACCTTCTTCAGGGAGACTTACCGTAGATTGGAGTAAGTTTCATACAGCCAAAAGCAATAGGATACTAGGAAGGAAGTCACCAGAAGCGACAAACTAAGTCGCTGATGAACTTCCGGTGTATTCAAAAGCCAGTGTATCCTAATGTCGGCTTCTGTTATATCCGTAGAAACTCACGAAAACCTTTCTCACCAAAATATTCCTGAGTAAAAAGTAAAATTCATTGAGTCAGCAATACTTTGGTTTGCCCATTGCGCGTCTCGCAGAGGCTGAAGCTTCATAAAAAATCATTCTGATTTATTATTTTTATTCATTACTGATGCCATTGCACCTGTGAACAAGTCATGAGTGTTACAGGCTGGTACTTATTTGGGAATACTTTTATAGGAGTGATGAGAAAGGCGATCGCACTAACACTTGTAATTCTAATGTACTACGTTACCTTACAATCACTCTTATTTTACAAAAAAGACCTATCAATACTCACTAATCTACCAGGAGCAAGCAAGATGGGATTCACTGAAGATATTACCAAGCTATCTGAACAAGTGCGTAAGCGGGCTGACCAAGTTGTTGGTGAAGAATCTACTAAGATGGCACTGATTGTCCCTTTTTTGAGTGTTCTTGGCTACGATGTTTATGATCCTAGTGAAGTAATGCCGGAATACGTGGCAGATTTTGCTATTAAAAAAGCAGGGCAGTTTGAAAAGGTAGATTACGCTTTAGCTATTAACAATAATATAGTTATGCTCGTAGAGGCAAAAGCTCGTGGTCAAAAAGCTGAAGCACATGATGGGCAACTGAGTCGCTATTTTAATGGACTTTTGACAACAAAAGTAGCTATTGTCACTAATGGGGTTGAGTACCGTTTCTTTACAGACTTGCGTGATAAAAATGTCATGGACAAGGAGCCATTTTTTACTTTTAACATCCTGGAATATGATACCAAAGATATTGATAACCTCAAATTCTTTCACCGTGATAATTTTGAGGTTACAGCTATTACCAACCATGCTGAGGAAATGGTTTATGTAAAAGGCATGACTCAACTTCTAGGAAATCTTTTACGTTCTCCTTCTGAAGAATTTATTCGCTTTTTAGTGACTGAACTTGGTACAGTTGCTCCTAGTTATGAAATTAAAGGTCGAATTACTGGTAAAATTATTGATAAATTCAAACCAATTGTTAAAAAGTCGATTCAGGGAAGTTTAGTAGAGTTAATGACTCGCTCACTTACTCCAGTAATAGATCAGCCTGTTGAACCTCCAATAGACGTAGATATTGAAGGAGGGGATATACAACCAGATCCTCAAGAATCAAAAGTAGTAACAACTGCTGAAGAAATCGAAGCTTTTGAAAAAATTAAAACAATCACGCAAACCTCAACAAGTTACAATTACCAACTCCAATACAAAGATACTGTTTCATACTTTGGTATCAATCTTGTTGGCAAAAGTACTTGGTGGTTTCTGCGGCTGTATCTATCTTCGCAGAAAAAAAGTTTTGTTACTCGATTAAGTGTAGATGAAGTAAAGTCGCTAGCTTCAAACTTTGAAGTGCAGGAAGTAACAGCTTCTCTGGGGGATGTCGCATCAAAAGTAATTATTTCCTCTGTCAGTGATTTAGATAAGCTGACATCACTGATTCTCAGATGTTACGAGACAGAAGCAGCAAAGCATCAAACATTGACTCCAGATGTAATCAGAATGGAAAAATCAGCTTAACTCAAGGTATCTACTACCAAACTATAGCTAACCAACTATCTGCAATTTTTACCTGCTAACAAATTAGCGATCGCAGTACTAATTGGTTGACATATCGGTAATCATTGGCTTTGAAAAAGGACAAAAAAAGTGGCTCTGCAACCAGCAGAACCACCAAAGCTTTCGCAAACCTGTTATAAATTAACGAACTGCCCCTTGAGCAGAAACAGTATCAATCGGTTTCATCAGGTACAGCCGCAATAACTGCCAGCCGTTGGAGATGTAAAGCGGTAATTTTTGGAAGAATTGCAAGAATTTGGGAGTGTTAGAGTTAGCGATCGCACCCAACTTCTCATTATTGCTTATACAAACATCCAAGCGCTGATAAAACTCTGGATTCTCTACATCCAGCATCAGTGGGAATACCCTACCTGCGTTTTCGTTGGTCTTCTTAATTACATGGATATCGTATTCTCGCGCATCCAATCCCAGGGTGGCATAAAAGTCCTTGCGTTGGATGTCATTGAGATACATTGTCGCAAATACCGACAACAGGAAGAACCGACTCCACAGCCGTGCTTTCCAATCATTCAACATTTGCGGCTGAGATTTCATCACCGCATCAAAGAAATCACCGTGACGGTTTTCATCTTGACACCAGTTTTCAAAAAACCGGAAGATTGGATAAACCCGATCTTCAGGATGTGCTTCTAAATGGCGATAAATGGTGATGTAGCGCCAATAACCGATCTTCTCAGAAAGATAAGTAGCGTAGAAGATGAATTTCGGTTTAAAGAAGGTATAACTGCGACTCTTAGTCAAAAACCCTAAATCTAGGGACAGATTAAAGTCCGACAAAGCTTTGTTCAAAAAGCCAGCGTGACGCGCTTCATCCCGTGACATCAGGTTAAAACACTCTGCCAAAACAGGGCTTTTTCCTTTCAAGCGACGACCAAGTTCTTTATACAGCAAAAAGCCAGAAAACTCTGCCGTACAAGAACGTTCTAGAAATTCAACGAACAACTTGCGAGTTTCCCCGTCAATATGATCCCAGGATTGTTCAAACTCGGCATCCCGAACAAAGTGGTGGCGGTTGTAGTCAGTGCGGAACTCTTCGAGAATGGCTTGTAACTCGTCTTCATTGACGGAGATATCCATCCGGGCCATTTCATCAAAATCGGTAGTATAAAACCGAGGTGTTAACAGGGTTTCTTTTGCCGGGACTTTAATCCCTGGCCGGATTTCTTCAAAGCCTGGTTTTTTGAGGGAATCTACCATGTCTTGATTTCTCTTTCGTCTTTATTATCTTAAGTAGACCTTTCGGGTGACGTTCCTACGTCTCTACCGCCACGGTAACGGCAGTTCCTCATGGGGAAACCCCGTTGGCGCTAGTCTCTCCCTTTGGGAGAAGACCGGACTGCCTCACCAGAAATCCTCTGGCAAACCGTAACAGCCCACAATAATCCAATTGTATAAAGTTCAGTCTACCAAGGTGCGGGTGAGAAATTTCTAAGCAAAACATTAAGAGTTGCAACAATCATTCCATATTTGCGGAATCAAAAATCGCGGATTGGTAGTCAAATAAATATAGTTCAGCAAGCAGCATTATCTCGTTGAAGTGGAGTAGCACTTACCTCTTGATTTTCAAAGCACTACTATTTCAGTAATTTTCTCTGGTTGTTACTACAATAAATTTATGGGGTTCTATTAATACATTAGACAGCTTAAAATTAACAATTCATGAGTAGCATAATTACTGAAAAATCTAAGTACTTTAGTTATTTTTTGCACCTTTTTCAATAATTCTAGATTAGACAATGCCCACAACTTCAAATCAGAACAGCAGTGTCTATTACGAAAATTGTTAGAAAGCAACTGGTGCAAGATGTAAGTCTAGCTATTAGCACTTGGTATAAAAAACAGTCCGAAAAACCATCTTAAACAATAGAGTAAATCCAAAGGGTTGAAAACAAGATGAATCTTGAAAACAATCAGCAGCATAAAGACCGACTTCTTGTCTCTTATATCTTGTGTGCAGTCGGATTTATTGGGGTAGGAGGATTGCAGCGTTTCTACAATGGCAAGATCGGAACTGGTTTGTTATGGCTGTTGACTGGTGGTGTGTTTGGTGTAGGGCAGTTCGTGGATTTGTTCTTTATCCCCAATATAGTTGACGAATACGAACATAACTTGAGATTAAAAGCGGGTGTATCTCCTTTTGGTGTGCCGTTGAATCAAGCAGTAGTTGCTTCTCAAGTCCACCAACCAACAGGCAACCAACTCATGATGAAACTGATTGAAGCGGCGGAAAACAAGGGTGGTATTTTAACTGTCACTCAAGGCGTAAAGTTTACAGGAGCCAGCTTTGCTGAAGTGGAAGCTACTCTCAAAGAGATGTACAAATCAGGTTATGTAAAAATTGATAACGACCCCAATACTGGAGCCGTTACCTACCATTTCCACGAGCTTTAATTGTTATTAGTCATTTGTCATTTGTCATTTGTCCTTTGTTATTTGTTATTTGTTATTTGTCATTTGTTAAAAACCAATGACCAACAACTAATGACCAACAACTAATGACCAATGACCAATGACTAATTTCTACCTAACCACTTTTGACCGTCCAAGCGCTGAACTAAGCCATATACCAACAAATCGAGGGTAATTTTGCGCTCATCGATTAAGAATGACTCAAGAGTGCTAGGTTTTTTACCTTCATTACAAGAAAATCCCTTTTTTCCTTGAATATCTTCATCGGGGAAGTACAGGTTAAACTGACGCTTACCGATTTCTGACCAACTGCCAATAATTTGCCAGCATTCTTCGGCGGATTCAAAGCCAGTGATTGGCATCTTCTGCTTGGCAAAAGACACCTGTAAATCTTTCACACCTTTTTGAGCGATCGCTTTTTGTAAAGCTGGCAAGTAGTCTTGCTCAATGAACTCTACAAATGGCTTATTTTCAACAGCTGGGGCTTTTTCCTTTTTAGGGGCTTTAGCGGCGGGTTTTTCTTCTGTTGCGTCGTCGTCGGCGGGTTTTTCTGCTTTTGCGGCTTTAGCTGCGGCGGCGGGTTTTTCTCGCTTGGGTGATGCAGCAGCTGGTTTGGCAGCATTGGGATTATCTTCGGGGTTTGCGGCTTTAGGATCTGGCGCGTTGGCAGTAGGAATATCTGTGGCTTCGGGTGAGTCTGTACTAGGAGCGTGTTCTTCAGCTACACTGGGAGCTTGCTTGTCAACAGTGCTGGGAGCTACTTCTCCCGCTTGATTGTGATTGGTTGGGTCTGCCATTGCTCAGGTCAATCCTTTAATCTAGCTTTGGGAGCGATCGCTCACCTTGATGTATCGGGTATTTTTATTTTGACATACTAGTACCTCTGTGCAGAATTCGTAATTTGTATTTGTAATTTGTAATTTATATACCGCCAGGGTTTCATTTATTTGGGATGGGTGGTTTACTTGCAATACTGTTCGGTTAAGGTAAGAGACGCGATGCACCGTCTCTACAATATTCAGACGCGATGAATTGCCGTCAAGACAATATTCAGTCTTTTGTCTTGACGGCGATAAATCACGTCTTTAGCGATCTAGAATTTTCATCCTTCAAATCCCTTTGAATCCCATACCAGTTTCTACCTGTTGCTTTGCTGGAGTAGAATTTACCTTGCTGCTAGCAGTCTGACGCCTAGTGCCAACTTGGCTCAAGAATATACCTACTAAAATCAAGCTACCGCCAATATATTGAGGTCGGGTAGGGGCTTCACCCAAAATTAAATAGGCTGCTATAATTCCTACGATTGGGCCAAATGAGCTAATTAAGGAAGCTGTAGATACAGTGGAAGTTTTCAAGCCTTTAACCCAAAAAGACTGGCCTACCACCACAATCAACCCGCCATAGAGAAACATCCACTGCCACAAGAATGGTGAGAGAACATCAGCGAAATGATCCTTGCCATAGAGGACTAAAGCAATAAAGAAAAAGATTACAGTTCCTAGTGCAGTCCGAAAGATACTATAGATTCCCAAAGGAATCTGCGAAAGGTGTTTCTTACTAATAATCGTAGAAGCGGCTATGGCTACAGATGCTACTGCTGCCAAAAGTTCCCCTATGCCTAAACCGAAACCTCCCATGTTCATCATGGTTTCTGTTGGAGGCTGAAGGATAATAGTTAGGATAACGCCAACAAAAGCTGCGATCGCACCAATAAATTCCCAAATATTTACTCGTTCTTTCAATAACCAGACTGATAAAGCCAAAGTTAGAGGCGGTTCCAAACGTCCCACCAAGATGACATTGTTCACCCCTGTGAGTGCCAATGCCTGGAAAATTAAGCCAGGGGCTAACGCTCCTGATAAAATAGCTACTGCTGTTAGACTGACCCAATCTTTCCTTGAGAGTTGTTTCAAATTAGCTTTGTTCCACTGCCGCCCATAGATTAGGATCAGAAGTATCAAAGCGCAAAGGTTTCCCACGAATAAAACATTACATAAAGAAATCGGATTGCGGTTGCCGATCAAATGTTGAACGCCAATTTCTGTTAGCTTCCGAGTAACAGCACTAGATGCTCCAAAAATTAGCATTGCTAGCCAGAGATATGTTTGTCCCGAAATTCTATGGATTTGGCGATGTAGTCTTTTGGCTCTAGTCACAATAACATCACTGCAATGAAAGCATTGCTCATCATATTAAGTTATCCTTACGCACTTCAAAATGAGGTTTTGTTGAGAAAATACTTAAATTCTCCTGTGACTTTGAGCAGCCATGATTAGCTGAGAAAATGCTGAGAATTGACTAAATTTTCTCAAAGGATAAATTCATGAAAATAGTGGCTTAGTTTCAATAAGCTCTCACTGCCACCTGAGATGCTTGGGATGTTCAGGATAAAACAAAGAAGAGAAGTAATAAATGAAACTCGCACCCTTACTTACAAGTGTAGCCTTGGTTGGTTTTTTCACAGTTTGGGACGTACCATTAAAGGCGATCGATCCGTCATTAGTGCAAGCATCAGCAGCCGAAGAAATGTCTGTAGCACAAAAATTAGACTTGCTTACTAAGAGTAAGGGTCAAATTGGTAGTGGCGATCAACTGCGTCGTTTCTTCTTTGGTGACTTGGAACCAATCGGTATCCAGGTAGGCGGTGCAGGTCATGTAGTAAACCTTTATAACAAAGCTAATGATGTCACATTTGCTTACTGTTCGCATTACGATGTGATTGTAGCGATTAAGAAAGGTAAGGTAACTAAATTTGAACCCAGCGAAGTGAAATAATAATAAATCCACTTTCAGGGTAACTGAAACTAGAGCAGCAATTGAATTGTATCTAGGTTGCAATATATGAAGAAAAGTCCGGAGTAGTGGAAACGTCTCCGGCTTTATGCTGTGCGTTTCCGCTTTAGCAAAAGTTTGATTTAGTTCTGGCAAAAAAATATGAGGTTTTTGGAATAATCAGGAGAAAGGGAAAAGGTAAAACATGAAACTTTATTTTTTGTATTGCCTTTAAACTATTATTTATTATTGCTGCTTCAGGTATTTCAAAATGAAGATTTTCAAAGCGATCGCCTTGTCAGCAAAAATCTTTTAATAGCTATAAAATTAATTAGTTTATGCAAAATCACAGTTAATCAATAACAGTTTCAGAAACAGAAAATCTACTTCTATATTTATGTGTCCCAATTATTTTTACTTTGTTTAAACAATATAAAAGGGAGCATACCAATTTTGCCAAAAGATACAGGACTGATACAAAAACCCTGTAAAAACCTCTTTCCTTGGCGCTCTTGACGTCCTTCTCCCAAGGGGAGACGCTAATACCAATTCAAAATTCAAAATTCACGCATTAAGAAAGTGAGAATTAGCATAGGTTTTATGGTTTGCATCTATATCATATTTTTTGTGAATTGGTAGAACGCGAAGGCGGATCATTATTTCATTATTATTCTCAGCCAAAATTCCGTATAAAAATAAACTTGCGCATTTGGGATGCTCCCATCTAAAAAGTAGATTGTCGAGTGAAACTACTCAGCAACTACTAAATCTTAACCAAGGTGCTATTAAACCTTAATGATTAGAAAAAATTTTCTTAACATTAGTCAAATATACTGTTACTAAGAGAACTTCAAATAAAGGTTATAACCTAAGCTTTTGACTTCAAATTGTAAATTAAAGATACTTAATTTTTGGTTAATTGTAATTAAATTTGGAAATAATCTGTTCCAAAAAAATGTGTGTAAGTGTGTGTAAATAAATGTAGTTTTGAGATTTATACCTCCGACATAAAGTTCTCACACTTCCTACTTTTACAGATTGAGCAAATAGTAATTACAACAATCTTGAGTTAAGTTGTCCTAACCTGTTTACAGTCAAAAATTTAGTATTATTTCAGTTTTGCAAACTTCTCGGCTATATAAGCAAAGTAAGATAACGCAGACTAATCTAAATTTTCAGCCTGGGAAAGTTAGCTTTGTTTGTATTGTACTAGCTTTTAGTCAGGTAGCAGTTTGCATATTTGGAGTGTTCCCAAACGTTTTACAGTTTGAATAAGGGGAAAATTCTCATGGCTCTTTACGGCTATACCATTGGAGAAGACCGCGACGGCAACGCTAGTAATGGCAAGCAGCTTGACGTTTACCGCTTTTCGATCCCTTCTGGGCCTGGAGGTTCTATTACTCCTACAAGAGTAGGTACAGTCAATCTTCCAGCTACTGCTACTACCGCCGATTTAGAAGGTTTGGGAACTAACCCTCGTACCGGAAGGGTAGGTGCGGTTAACGAAGCACGCGTTACTGGTGCTACAACACCAATCGATCCAACTGTTACTGTCGTTAATAATGTAGATCAGCCTTTTGCTCCAGCCACGACCTCACCAACCCGTACATCATCTGACCTACGTCGTTTTGGATTTGAGTCAGGTGCTGACTTTGGACGTGACTATTCAGTAGCTGCTCAACCAATTGTTCTATACAACATTTCAGGGAATCCGAATCCCGCAAATGGGCCAGTAGGAAGCTCTCTTTATAAAATTACTACAGCTACCCCTGGAACTATTAGCCTTGTAGACGGCTTTGGCGCACCTACTACTACTGCACAAAGACAAGGAACTCAACCTACCAATCCTGGAAAATTTGCCGATGGATTAGCTATCGACAATCTCAATCCTGGTAGAACTCGCGCTCTTGCTAGCGATTTCAGGACTAATGATGGAGATGGAAACCAGCTTTACAAAGTCGATCTACTCACTGGTGAACTATCTGCACCGATTACTCTAAGAACTCCTTCAGGACAAGCTCTGAATGTCAACGCAGATTCTGGGTTGTCATTTACTAACTTCGGTTCTCAAAGATTGCTGGGTTGGCTGGAAACTGGCGCTGTCTATGAGATCACAGGCTACCAAGATGAACTTGCTGCATCAGGTCTAGGTTTAGGTAGTGCCACAGGTACTAATGGCGCTGGCTTTGCAACCGCCACCTTACTTGGTAACGTTAATTTACCAAATGCTGTGAGCGGAGTCGTTGATTATGAAGGCTTTACGATTGTTAATGAATAACAGTCGTCAATAGCATACTCTTTCTTCAACTCTTGTAAAAAGTACTTTTGCAAGAGTTGAAGAACGGAGCTAAGGATAAAAAAGTGCCAAGCGGGATTATGACTGATTAACTGAGTTTGTAGTAAGCACTTTAGTCATTAAATAAGAGCTATCACTATTCAAAGTTTTATTTGATGAGCCATTATAGCCTATAGTTAACGTTTCTCTCAAAATTAATTTATTGTTCTCAATCGATAAACAAATATTTGTTCCTTCAATAATTTTTTTCAAAAAAGTTGTCAGTTTTTCAACATGCTTTTCTCTTTTTTGGTCAAAGGCTGGAATTTTCTCTCTCAATATTTTATGAATTTGAGATATAGGAATACCACCTTGTTTCAACTGACTTAATTGCTCAATATTCTGCTTCAATTCCTCTAAAGCTTTCTTCGTTACTACTAAAATATCATCATTTAATGAACTCTCGCTAATTACTTCATTAGTTGGAATATCCACTATTTTTACCTGGGGAGCAGGTATAGGTATAAAGCGATCGCAAACAGACTTGAGAATACGATTAATTTGTCCTTCGTAAGCACATCCAATTACAGTTTTTCCATACTCATGGAGCTTTTTAGCTAAAGCGGCAAATGCACCATCGCCTGATACAATAACGAAAACTTGCAACGTAGGACGACTCTGGGCTAATTCCATAACATCAATGGCTAGTTGCATATCTGCTGCATTCCGTTTATGGCTGTAATCAAAAATTTGAATTGCTTCGATGCCAAGTTCTTGAATTTCATTCTTGAGTAGCCTTAATCGAGAATCACTCCAGTCGGCATAAGCACATTGGATAGCAATTTTATTAACTAAGTTAGTATTTTCTAGATTTGTTTGAATTTGTTTAAGAGAAAAATTTAGGTTAGGGTTGCTTCTACCCATTGTTAAATTTTCAATATCATAAAAAATAGCTGTATTGAACTGCCCAATATTAGGTGAAGTATGAGCCGTGGAAGTAAACTGCTCTACACGAATCTGACGCTGCTTTAACTCTTTTAACTCAGCAATTAAAGACGTTATTTCTGGCGCTGACTCTGAACTACTCGTTTCCTGTTTTAACTCCGTAATTGTTGTTGTTAAGTCATTAACTTGTAATTTTGCTTGTTGTAATTCTTCTTGTAACTGCTCAGTTAATGTATTAATCTGACTCTGGGTTTGGACAGTCTGCTCCCGAAGTTCCCCAATGGTTCTTGAGAGAATATACTGGCGTTGCTGATAAGCTGTTACTAAAGCTTGCTGAACGATATCACATTCTTTGGTAAAAGCTTCACGGGTACACACTTGTAAAACTGTTTCATAACCTGCGATCGCAATTTCTAAATTACTAGCAATGTTCCCTTGTTCAAACTCTTGAATAATGGTACTCAGTTTGATAATGACTCTAGCTAAATTAATAGCAATGGCAGGTTCTTTAGCAAAGCGATCGCTTACCCATTTTCGCAACTTTAAAGCTAAATCATCGTTGAGTTTACTTAAGTTATGTTGCAGAATTGGATATACTTCCTGATTTTGATAAGTTGCTCTCAATAAATCAATTAGAAAGTCTTGCTCCTGGTTAGCAGCTTCATTTGGCATAGCTAAATCCCTGACAATACACATTTAAGTTTAGTATTCCCAAGTTTTCATGTTATTGAACAATTAAAGCGGCGTAATCCAATAAGTAATGCCTCTAATAGCTTGTTTTTTAAAACCATACAAAGATAAATTATCTTCAGATAGACCCACATAAGTCCAATGTGGAACATCGTTTTCTACAGTTTGAAACCAACCATTTTGATTAAGAGCTTTTCTCTGCTCTTTACTACCTACACGTAAATCAATGGCTAATCCCCAGAGATGTTGTGAAGTTCCGGGAGGGGCAACTAAACCGAGAATTTTTGTTTCTTTACCTTGTTGAACTTTTGCTAAAACTCGATCGTTAGCATACTTGTGCCAAAATCTTAAATTTGTGTTGAAAGTGCGAGTGCAATCACCAGAGCCATAACCAGATTTTAGCGGAATTTGTTGTTGTACTCGCGCTTTATTTAAAGCATCAGCCGCCGATTTTTGTAAATAACAGTCGTTAGTGCCATCAACATGACCCATTGTTAAAGTAGCTTGAAACTCTTGGGTTTCTTGTTCATTAACAAAGATATTTTTTGGCGGTAGTTTAATTCCAATATCGGGATTTACGAATACTGCACCATAGCTTCGTAGCAAAGTATATTCATAAGTACCAAGCTGAGGAATTGTAGGTAATTTTCTAGCGATCGCAGATAAAAAACGCTGTTTAGCATCTAATTTGGGATCGGGAATAAATGGTTGCGAGCTTGTATTTTTAGAGATGTCTATACAAGGTAATGAATTATTAATCAAGCATTGTTGTAATGGTTGAGCAGTTATAGCAACTTTGTGGTGGGTAATCTCATTGCTAGCGACTAATACAAAAATCATCAATATAACGATACTGATGAAACTTGTCTTTCTAATAAATTTAGTAATATTTCTTTGATTTTTGAGGGTAAGTTTCATTCTAAATAATTAATTAGCGATCGAAAATAAAGTTAATACTTTTTTTGGCGATATTGATTATTGCTGAATTAAAATCGCAGATAGTTTATCGACACTGAACTATCGTTAAATTCAAATTCGATAAAACATCTAATATATACCAGTTGTAAATTAATTTGTGCTGGGTTAACGCTCTGAACAATAACTGCGAACGAAAAACCGGAATATTGTCACAAATTTTAAAAAGATGAGATTTTTCACTTATTACTAAACTTAAAAAATGGAACCTTGCTTTTAATTGAGTACTAGTAAGTTTGATAACTTTTTTATCAGAAAGTTACATCCATGAAACCACTGGAACAGTTAAAATTGAAAAGAACTCTAAGCTTGCCGATCCTGTAAGTATGACCATGCACAATTCCGTTGAATTCCAAGACGCTTTTGATGTCATAGTCGTCGGTGCAGGTCACTCCGGTTGCGAAGCAGCTCTCGCCTCTGCACGCCTCGGTTGTCGTACCCTGCTATTGACGCTCAACTTGGATAAAATCGCTTGGCAACCTTGTAACCCAGCAGTAGGTGGCCCGGCTAAATCTCAGTTGACTCATGAGGTAGATGCACTCGGCGGGGAAATTGGTAAAGTAGCAGACCGCACCTACTTGCAAAAACGTATCCTCAACTCTTCACGGGGGCCTGCTGTTTGGGCATTACGCGCCCAGACAGACAAGCGCGAATATGCAGCGGTGATGAAAAATGTTGTTGAGAATCAAGAAAACTTGACAATCCGCGAAAGTATGGCAACAGATTTGGTGCTGGGCGCTAACAATGAAGTCATCGGCGTTGAAACATATTTTGGTGTCGGGTTCCAATGTAAAGCAGTCATCTTGACAACCGGCACCTTCCTGGGAGGCAAAATTTGGGTTGGTAACAAATCAATGCCAGCCGGACGTGCTGGGGAATTTGCAGCTGAAGGATTGACACAAACCCTAAATCGCCTGGGATTTGAAACCGGCAGACTTAAAACTGGAACTCCGGCGCGGGTAGATAAGCGATCGGTAGATTATAGTAAAATGCTCATCCAGCCAGGAGATGAAGATGTGCGCTGGTTTAGCTTTGACCCAGATGTGTGGGTAGAACGGGAACAGATGCCTTGCTACATCACCCGCACAACCGCCGAAACCCATCGCCTGATTCAAGAAAATTTGCACCTGTCGCCAGTTTATGGTGGTTGGGTGGAAGCCAAAGGGCCGCGCTATTGTCCTAGTATCGAAGATAAGATTGTCCGGTTTGCCGATAAAGAAAGCCACCAAATCTTTATTGAACCAGAAGGAAGGGATATACCCGAACTTTATATTCAAGGGTTTTCTACAGGGTTGCCAGAAAATTTGCAACTGCAAATGTTGCGGACTCTCCCTGGTTTGGAAAAATGTGTGATGCTGCGTCCCGCTTATGCAGTGGAATATGACTATTTACCAGCAACTCAGTGTTACCCCACACTAATGACTAAAAAGATTGCGGGGCTGTTTTGTGCTGGGCAGATTAACGGTACTACAGGTTATGAAGAAGCTGCTGCTCAAGGGCTGGTGGCGGGAATTAACGCCGCTCGATTTGTTCGCTCTCAAGAAATGATTGTTTTTGCCCGCGAGCAAAGTTACATTGGGACGCTAGTTGATGACCTGTGTACAAAAGACCTGCGGGAACCTTACCGGATGCTTACCAGTAGGTCAGAGTACCGATTGCTATTGCGTTCTGACAATGCCGACCAACGTCTGACACCCTTGGGAAGGGAGATTGGTTTAATTGACGATCGCCGCTGGGATATGTTTACCCAAAAACAGGGTAATATCACCACAGAAAAACAAAGACTGCAAGCCACACGAGTTAAAGAACATGATGAAATTGGAATAGCGATCGCATCTGATACCCAACAAGCAATTAAAGGTTCGATTACCCTCAACGACTTGTTGCGGCGTCCAGGATTACATTACGTCGATCTCGACAGGTTCGGACTGGGAAACCCCAACCTCAACCGGGCCGAGAAAGAAGGCGCAGAAATTGACATCAAGTATTCTGGCTATCTCGCAAGGCAACAAAATCAAATTGACCAAATTGCCCGCCAAGCGCACCGCCAGTTACCTGGGGATTTAGACTACACAACAATTGATACTCTTTCTAAAGAGGCACGGGAAAAGCTGACTCACATAAAACCACTTACCCTTGGTCAAGCTGCACGTATAGGTGGTGTAAACCCAGCGGATATTAACGCCTTATTATTATATCTAGAATTGCGTAGAAGCAAGAGCCAGTCAGAGTTTCCAGCGTTAGCTTAACACAAGCTTGATAAAGACTGAGTATAGTAGTAGGGAGAGAGATTGGTATGATAGATGACATAAAGATTAGTAGTGGCATCATCAACAATCCCCAGATGCAAGTTGAGTTTAATACCAACACTCAATCAACTTATCTCAATTAGATGGGGGATTGGATGTTTCATTATTCAGGAGGCAGTGTTTCGACTACGCTCAACAACCACGCAGGAGTAACCCACGCACAACTGCATAGGATTGGCGAAAGACCGGAGGCAAAGCGGCTCCTCTGTTTGTTTATCGCCCGATACATCTCAATACAATTCTTTTTTTTAAACAGGGTAATTACCCAAATCTGAAGTTTTTATTCATACTTATTTACTTCAGTAATAACTGCCCTCAACCTACTGCCTCCTCTGATAATCATAATTTTCAGGCAGTCTCAATGAAACAAGTTTCACCACCAAGTATGAAAGAGGGACTGGGGACTGGAAACTGGGAACTGGTATTTTTACTCAGCACTCAGCACTCAGCACTCAGCACTTTCAAGTCAGTAGAAGTGGCGTTTCCTCGTCCAAGCAACAACCCAGAACGTCTATGTTACAAGAAGCCAGCACCCGTCTCATAGTACCAGAACCATCAGAAGACTTAATCACCAACGAGCCTTGGTCGATAGAAAACTATGCTGATGGCTTAATGGATGAACTCTTTGCCGATATCGACTACATTCTGGATGCTAGTGGTAATCTGCCTTCTCAAACTGTTAGGCACAGTAGTCAGAACAGATCGAGCCACTCTGTTGCTGGAGTTTCCGCCCAAGCTCAACGCCAATCGCCTCCAGAATACGTGCCTCTGCAAACAGTTATGATACCACAGATTACTCTGAACCAAGGAGTACAGTCAGTTGCTCAAGATCGGCACAAGCAATTGAGTACCGTTGTATTTGACACCTCTACTGTTAAACCAGTTAGTAGAAAGCGTCAAAAAACTAGTTCGGTTTTGGGCAAACTGCTGATTGTCGGAACAACTTTAGGCGTGGCGATCGCTAGTACGATCTACTTGGTGCAGTCTGGAGTCGTATATCTTTTAAATAACAAATTGCCTGAGTCAGCGCTTCTATTGCCGCAATCGCAGTCACGGTTGCCCGTAAAAACAGAAATTGAGGCAGAGTTAGTTGACTATATGCTCCAATCGCTGGCTGTTATAGACAAGCAAGGAGCAAAAAGCAATCAAAAATCTTTCAATCCAGGATTCTCCAGTCAGGCAAATACTAACCAAATAGCCTTTGGTCGCCAGCAAGCAACTGGTAATCTACCAGCACTTCCACTTCTAGCTAATAATACACCACCAGCCCCTAATCGTTCTGGAAGCGTTGTTGAGCGCATCTATGTCCCCGTTTATCAAGCGCCGTCACCAATGCGCTACGCCCTTCCAGCCATTCCGGGGACTCCCACACTTTTACCACAAGTTGCCAGCGCGTTACGGGTATCTCAACCTAATGTTGTCAAAACTGCCCTGAATACAGTGCGACAAGCTGCCAAGCCTGTAACTGTCAATATGTTAGCTGCGGCTGTACGAGCCGAACTAAAACCGGTGGCAGCCAAAACTGCACCCATTACCGTGCGCCAAACACCCAAACCTCTGCCTGCATTACCAGTAGTTCCATTGCGTGCTGCACTCGCACCAGAGTCAGAACCAACTATTACCCAAGAACAAGTATATCCGGCAACGGCGATCGCAGTTGCTCCGAGTAATACCTTAGAGGGATTGCTAGAGTTGGGCAACAAATCTGCCGCTTTGTTTAAAATTGATGGCGTGACTCGCCGCATCAATATGGGTGAAAGTATCGGCTCAAGCGGTTGGACACTAGTAGATGTCAGTAATGGCGAAGCAGTCGTCCGACGTAACGGCGAAGTGCGATCGATTTATGCAGGACAGAAACTATAAATTTTTTAACTCACTATCTGATTGAGGGGAGTTTAAAGATTAAACTCATCTATTACCATTAACAGTACTGCGACCAGCAATAATTGATTGAAATAATTTGATTGCGTCAAATATTCCTCTGTTAGTTCTCTGCCTTTATCTGCACTGTTAGGATTGCCTGCTGATATGTAGCCTGACTAATGCGATCGCGCCTTAATAGTTTTAATATTATCAGCTTTATTGATAGCAAGATCGCTTTTACCTCCAACAGACTCTAGTAACTATTGAGCGAAGATTAATTTTTTGATAATTTGCCGATTGATTTCAGTAATTTTGATACTTTCAATGCCAAGTTGTGTAAATACTGTTGATAAATCTTTATTAAAATAAGTTTCAACTAAATCATCTAGTAATCATATAGTTTTGTCCTTTTAAAAAGGATTTGCATAACTCTTCACCCAATAATGGTTTTCCTCAAAATGGACATCTAAAATTGGGTAACTTCCTGGCTTAATATCAAATTTAATTGGGTTTATTTCCTTTGATAGCTTAAGAGTTGCACATTCGCTACACTGCTATTAACCCAAGATGTTTAGGCGTAGTCTGTCGTAGACATCGCTCTGTCGGTAAGAAAAATTAAATATTTATTATAAATAGCTGAAAATCTTGTCTAATTATCTCATAAAGCAGCGAAATACCACAACCTTTAATCAATATAAGCAGAAAATCAGGTTTTTGGTGAAGAATTGGAAGACAGTATTGAATTTCCCTACCTAAAGATAGTTCACAGAAATAAATTTCAATGTTAGAACTACTATAATTTATGTTTATTATAGTTCCATTATGGTGACTATATGAAAACCTACATCGTGTATACATCTTCCTTAAGCAAGATATATTTAGCTAAAAAAGTTAGTTTGCTAATTGATGTAATCCTCAAACCTTAACAACATGAAACAACCTAACTATTTTCAAAATAATTCTAAAAACTCTTTAAGAGAAAAGTATCATCTTTACAAAGGCGAAAAGCTGAACTGGCTTCAAGTAACTCTTCGGCTTGAAAGGTCAATTATCTCTATTATTCTTCCTTGGGTAATTTTTTGTACTATATATGGTACTTTCATATCATTTTTAGCTCATTTAGGATTACCAATAGCATTTTCAGATTCTAGCAATATTCTTACAAATGCTGTTTTAAGCTTTAATATTGGCTTTACATTACTATTAGTCTTTCGGACGAATACAGCCCATGATAGATTTTGGGAAGGTCGTCAACTATGGGGAGCTTTAGTTAATACATCGCGTAACTTAACTCGTGGAATTGCGATAATAGTTAAAGAGAAGACACCACAAGATAAATTAGAAAAAGAAGCAATGCTTCGGTTAGTGACTGCTTTTGCAGTTGCAATGAAGTTACATCTTAGATCGGGGCCTTTAGACACTCAGTTGGCATCATTAATGTCTGAAAAACAATATTTATACCTCCAAGATAGCGATCATCCTCCACTACAAATTGCTTATTGGATAGGAGATTACTTGCAGTATCAGCATGACCGAAATTGCCTAAATGTCTATCAACTAACTACTTTACATAATTGTGTAAATGAGTTAGTAGATATTTTAGGCGGTTGCGAACGTATTTTAAAAACGCCATTGCCTTTGATATATACTATTAAATTAAGACAACTGTTATTAATTTTTTGTCTTATATTACCTTTGGAAATTGTGAGCTTTTTAAATTGGTGGACTGGGATAGTAATGGCTTTTGTCAGTTTTACATTATTAAGTATTGAACAAATTGGTTCAGAAATTGAAGAACCTTTTGGCTTTGATCCTAATGACTTACCTTTAAATACTATTTGCAATACAATTTCAAACAATGTTGAAGAATTAATCAGGCTTACTTCTAACAATGTTCGTTCTTATTAAATCCATAAATAAGTTTTATCAGTCAAGTTTTGATGAAAACGGAGAGGTTTTTCCTTTATTAAACATAGAAAATACTTGGTTGAAAAATATAATAGTTTAATAAATGCTTCGCCAAGCTTTTACCGTCCCTTTACCAATTTCGCTATCAACAGTTTGACCTCCTTCTAAAACTAGTCTGATATCTAAGTTCTCATCTGGAGCATTTTTCAAAGCAGTGGCTAATTCTGGACTGACAGCAAATGTGCCGGTTGAACCGTCTAATTGAAAAACTTTTTCTCTGACCTTGAGCAAAAGCTTATCGACTTTTTTAGTCGTGACAAATCTTAGATAGTCAGGTCTGGGATACACACGACCTGCGGTGTAGAAAGAAGACATTGCTTGACCCGAATTTACTGTTACGAGTACTCGAATGCTGGAAGGTGTCCACAAACTAATAACTTGTGTTGAACCCTCACGGTACAAATAGCCACCTAAAGAATTGCGGTCGAAAACTCCAACAAACTCCCCTTCAAAAGGGTCAACAATTCTTACGGCTTTCGACCAAGGCACATCCATATCGGGGGACAGTCCAGCCGATTTGACCATTGGCAAATCCCTTGATGCTTGCGCAAGAATAGCTATTTCTTGAACGGTGAAAGCAGCACAATGTTGAGGGGAAATTACAGCCAAGCTAGCCCCAAAAAGAAGAACTGGAATCGTTTGCGGTAACTTCATCATAAGTCAGGGGTATAATCTTCAAATGCTTCTTAGTGCAAAACAGTTTGCCTCACTTCAACTGGTTCACCAGTCAAACTAAAAGGTCGAACTTCGGTAATTTTTACCTTTACTAACTGCCCTTTGAGTTCTTTGATGTTGCCGCTAAAAAAGGTCAAACGATTACCGCCAGTGCGTCCCATCACCTGGGTTGAATCTTTAGGATTTTGGTCTTCTACTAAAACTTCTTCAATGCGTCCAAAGTAACGTTGCGATCGCTCTGCTACTTTTAAGTTTCCCAGATGATTGAGCCGTTGCAGGCGATCGCTTTTAATTTCTTCACTCAGTTGATTGTCCCACAAAGCGGCTGGTGTCCCCGGACGCGGCGAATATGCTGCTGTATTCAACATATCAAAGCCAATATCTTCCACCAGTTTCAGGGTATTTTCAAACTGTGCTTCTGTTTCCCCAGGAAAACCGACAATTACATCGGCACTAATCGAGGCATCTGGCATATACCGCCGAATGGTATCGATAATCCGGCGATATTTCTCATGGGTATAACCCCGCGCCATCGCCTTTAAAAGTTCGTTATCCCCAGATTGAAAGGGAATGTGGAAGTGTTCGCACACCTTGGGTAACTCAGCACAAGCCTGAATTAATCTTTCAGTAAAATAACGGGGGTGACTAGTAGCAAATCTTAGCCTTTCAATCCCCGGTAGATCATGGACGTAATAAAGCAAATCTGTAAAGTTGTGCAGATGCCGACCTTCTGGTGTCACTCCAGGTAAATCTCTGCCGTAAGCATCAATATTTTGACCGAGTAGAGTAATTTCTTTGTAACCTTGCCGTCCTAATTCTTCCATTTCAGCCCGGATAGCTGACGGCGTGCGAGATTGTTCGACACCGCGCACATTGGGAACTACGCAATAAGTGCAGCGTTCGTTACAGCCGTAAATCACATTCACCCAAGCGGTCACTGTACTATCTCGTCGCGGCTGGGTGATATCTTCAATAATGTGAACTGCCTCGGTTGCAACAACTTGGTTGCCTTCAAATACTGACTCCAACAAATCTTTCAGACGGTTGGCATGTTGTGGCCCCATTACCAAGTCTAATTCTGGCACTCGCCGCAACAGTGCTTCTCCTTCTTGCTGGGCAACACAACCAGCAACGATAAGAGTTAAATCAGGCTGCTCGTGTTTACGCTTTGCTTGTCTGCCAAGATAGGAATATACCTTTTGTTCAGCATTATCCCGAATTGTACAGGTATTGTAGAGAATCACATCTGCATGATTCGGATCTTCACACCACTCAAAGCCCATGTCTTCCAAAACGCCAGCCATGCGCTCTGAGTCAGCTTTATTCATCTGACAACCGAAAGTAGTAATGTGATATTGGCGTTTAGAAGTGGTCATGGGCAATTATGCTGAATCAGCGTAATGTATGTCAGGTTTATTTCTATTCTATAACGCTCTTAACCGGCTTCAGGAATGCTGAGTACCTTGGCTTAAATTTAAATACAAAAACCTCAAAAAGTTACAAGCTACAAGCATTAGCGGTGATGAAATTCAACTTCTGTTTCCAGAATTTTAATATCATAGTTGCCAAAGAAATCGTGACCTAGTAGCCCGATGCTGGCTTTTGGTGCGATCGCTACTTGAAGATTATTGGCTGTAACTCCACCTACTGCAATAGATTTTACCTTACTGGTTGAGAATTTTACTTCACTACCATCAGCAATTTGGGCTTGCATTGTACCTGTAGCCTGGAGGTTAAGTGTATTCGCCATATCTTGAGTGATAATGGTTCCACTAGCACCTGTATCTACAATCATTTCAAAGGTTTTTTTGTCGTTGAAGGTGACATCAATCACAGGAGTTCCACCAAAACGGCGTTTGATTGAGACTCGAAAAACTCTATTGTCTGAAGGTGCAGCTATGATATTGCCACAAATTCTTCCCAATCCAACGGTTTTACCAGAGGAAGTTATCATGTAACACGCTCCTGGATCGTCTGCTGTTGCCCGATGAGAGAATGCTAAAAATATCAGCGTCGGCATTAGTGCAATTGCAGCTAGATTAACGGTTGTAATCCAACGCCTCCAAGCATTCTTCATGTTATACCGCGCTCCATTTTTTTTGACTACTTTTAATATCTAAACTCATCATGGTGGCTGTAAAACATGGTGTTAAAAGAACAGCTTTTTAATATAAAAATTCAAATTATATCTATCTAAAATAGACATTTATAACAACTTTTTTAGTTTTCAATTAGCTAATTTTTTATATATGTATCTCAAAAATATGAAATCGCATCTTACTCAATACATCTTACATAGAATTACTGATTGGTAAATTAAAGATTAGGTAAAGACATGATGAAACTACTTAGAGCAGATTCAATCTGACATACTAATAAGTTGGATAAGATAAATTTGTAGCTTACTCAAAGCTTGCTGCTGCATTTACAGCAGTTGCGATCGCATTTTTAACGGCGATATCTTTTTGTTCTAGAATGATATTTTCACTATCAGTACGCGAAGCAACTACACCGCAAATAGCAGCAGCAGCAAAATTATACACACCTGCCATTTTAAATAGCGTGCCGCATTCCATCTCGTAATTCAAGATATTCAAGCGCCGATATTCTTCTGTGATGCCATGCAGCGATCGCATTAAATTTGGATTGGCTGAATCAGTGCGTTCTTGTCCTTCGTAAAAAGTATCAACTGATGCCGTAATTCCGATGTAATGTTCAATCTTTAATTCTCGCGCGGCTTTAACTAAAGCAACTGTGAGAAAAGGATCGGCTGCGGCTGGATATTCCACAGGCGCAATGTCATTTGCTGCACCTTGGCGACATAATGCTGCACTGCTAATAACAACGCTACCGACTGGTATATAAGATTGAATCGATCCGCAAGTTCCAATGCGAATAATTTGCCGGATTCCTACTTGTATCAACTCATTGACAACAATACTTAATGAAGGCGCACCCATACCACTAGTAGCTGATAAGATGCTGCGACCATTAGATAAGTATCCAACATAGCTATTGAGTCCGCGATTTTCTGACAACACGCGGACATCTTGTAAATAAGTTTGGGCAATTAGGTGCGATCGCTCTGGATCGCCAGATAATAGAGCCATATTAGGAGCCGATGAACCTAAATCATCTTGCCCAAAGCCAATGTGATAGAAACGTTTATTTGCCATTCAATGCTACTCACACACTTATTGTTGGCTCCTACAAATAAAAAGCCAAAAATTGCTCTCGATAGGTTGGGCGATCGCTAGATTATTAGGACTTATGCAATTAACTTATCATGCATGAACCAACAAGTATTGACCATTACCAAGAATTTCACCATCACAACCGTCAAAATACACAATGCACAAGAGTAAATAAAGTCTCCACATCCGGCAGAACTTGCCATAGTTCATGCCATAATTTAAATCTTTGACTTTAGCTTGGTTCTGGTCAAAATTCATCAACCAATTTATCAGAGTCTTTGAGTAGTTAGCGCCATTTAAATACCATTGATTAATAGTTTTCAGGTCTGTATTAATCTTTGGGATGACATCATAACTCCATACCCGCATGTTTGGAAAAACATATTTGTCGATAAAAGGATGGGTTATATTATAAGGTAATCTGGTTGTGATTATGTGAATTAACACCTTGCCATCATCTTTGAGGAGAGAAGCCAGTTTTTGAAATGATTTCGTTAAATTCCCTACATGTTCAAACAGGCCAATCGCCATAACTTTATCAAACTTATTCTCAAAATCAATATCATTAAAGTCCTTTTCATATAGAGTGAATCTATCTGAACTGAGGTAACTGGTAGGGTCTCGCATTTTTTTCCGCATATATTCGCATTGCCCGTGGCTCAAATTAAGAGCCGTTACTTTTACATGCGGAAACCGGGAAAGAATGTAATTTGATGCAGAACCCCAACCGCATCCCAAATCTAAGATTTCATCTCCGTCTTCGATGCCTGCTTTTGCGATCAAATCATCGAGCATCTGCATTTGAGCTTGCTCAAGGTTAGATGCTCCTTTTTCCCATAAAGCCATTGTGTATTTGGGATATAAAAGTTCTGTCTCTTTTAACATTAGACTGAACATTTCTTCGGGTAGGTTGTATTGAATCTTCATTAGTTCGTGTGACCCTTCTGCAAGGCAATCGCTTTCTTGCAACAGCCATTCATAGGGAACTAAAAGAGAAGGAAAATATTTGTAGCTGATTTGCATGGAGAGATTTAAAAGGGATTTAAGCAGAGTATCGGGGATTTTTAGCCCATTGATATAAGCCTCTGCTCCTGCCATTACGATTGCATTGAATACAGCGATCGCTGTGCGGTTAGCTTGGTAAGCAATTCGGTTTTTGTTATTCACATCTACTAAAAGAGTATGTCTTTGGATTTTGTCTGTAATGCTGGAAGTCATGTATACATTACCTTAGATTTTTAGTTATATTAAATTTATGACAAAACTAAATAATCGTCTTTTACCATTTCGGTCGACGCTAAATTCAAAACTCCCATAAAATCAAGGATTTATCACTCCCTGATTCTACTTAAAATGGTAAAATACGAGAAATAAAATTGAGAGCCAGAAAATCAATTTATGTATTAAAAATTAATATTTTTTTATGAACTTTAATAAGAACATAAAGCTCCCTTAATTAATAGTGTTTATCTTCAGGTTACAAAAATATTTGATAAATTGCATTTAAATTTTTAACACCATTGGGAACACTATATTTTCCCTGGTAATGAACTCAGACTATTATCCAAAGTCCTACTTTACCTAAAATCTCCTCCTTCCCATATCTGAAGTTGTCTTTCAGCCGCAACTATGCAATTGAGATATTTAGGTGGATAGAGAAAATGATCGTAAGCTAATGCCATCTGCCTAGCAGCTTCAGTGTATGGCACTCGTCCTATTCCCGTACCCAATCCAGGACAGGCAATGGTGTTAATTTTTTGCCTAGCGTGTTGATTATGCTGGCGAACTGCTAACAGCATCGCCCACATTGCGATATAAGGAATATCTGTCCCAGCAATAATCATGGGAACTCGCATCGTAGGGGTATGAGCCAAAAAAGGATGTTTGTGATGGCCTGTTTCCACAATCATTGATGTTCCCACAGGTTGTTCGCCCAAATAATCCTCAAGGATGCGCTGCTGGACTCTTGCCATTAACGAACGACCGAAAAAACGGATAATTGCCGCATCTATGCCACCATCCATCATTCCAAAAGAGTTAGCAGGGCTGACCATACAATCAAAATCTGGCAACCACTCGAAATAGTTATTCACTATTTCTACATTGGGTAAGTAATTAAAATGTTCTTCAAAGGCTGCACACAACAAAGAGTCGGGAGCTACCAATATCAATTTCAAGCTTTCATTTCCTCCGCTTGAATATCTATTTTAAACGTCAGCTAGGGCAAATATCAACTGTCTGACTTTTCGCGTCAGCTAGAAAGGCCCACGAAAAACCTAACCCCCAACTCGTCGCGGGAAGGGGGAAAATTCAAAGTCTCTCTCCTAAAAGGAGAGAGAAATAGAAGTGAGGTTTTTCAGATACCGTAAAAAGTCAGAACTGTTTGTCTGTATTATCAGCCTTGTCTTTTATTTATACTACATATATAATACAAAATATATCACCACTCAGTTGGTGACTGTTTGTCGCTTGAACAAAAGGAAATTTTATGATTCCCCGAACACGCATCCGAAATATTGGTATCTCTGCCCACATCGACTCTGGTAAAACTACGCTGTCAGAGCGAATTCTCTTCTACACGGGCAGAATCCACGCTATTGAGGAAGTGCGGGGAGGCGGTAAGGGTGCAACGATGGATTTTATGCCAGAGGAAAAACTACATGGTATAACCATCACTTCTGCTGCTACCACCTGCCAGTGGCACGATACGCAAATCAACCTGATTGATACACCTGGACACGTAGATTTCACAATTGAAGTGGAACGCGCCCTGCGGGTATTGGATGGGGCAGTGATGGTGCTGTGTGCTGTGGCGGGCGTGCAGTCCCAGTCCTTTACGGTGGATCGGCAAATGAAACGCTACCGTGTGCCGCGTTTGGCGTTCATCAACAAAATGGATCGGACGGGAGCAGATCCATTTCGTGTAGTACAGGGAATATGCGATCGCTTGCAACTAAATGCGGTATTACTCCAGTACCCGATTGGCAGTGAAGACCAATTCCAGGGAGTGATTGACCTGGTAGAAATGACTGCTGACTACTTTGAGGGTGAAAACGGGGAAAATCACGTCAAAAAGTCGATTCCCGAAGCTCTTAGGGATGAGGCGCAACAGGCACGCGAGAAGCTGCTAGATACTTTGTCACTGTTCTCAGAACCGATGACCGAGATGCTACTGGCGGGTGAGGAGATTCCCAAAGAATTAATTTGGCAAACCATCCGACAGGCAACCTTGAGCCTAGAATTCACGCCTGTACTGCTGGGTTCGGCATTCAAAAATAAAGGAGTGCAAAACTTATTGGATGCAGTTGCGCTCTATCTACCATCTCCCGTAGATAGAGAAGTAGTCAAAACCGCAGATTCGGTGAGTGTCTACCCTAACCCCGATGCTTCCTTGGTGGCATTGGCATTTAAACTCACTGTTGAATCCTTTGGGCAGTTGACCTATACCCGGATTTACTCTGGGACGCTCAAACCCGGCGATACCGTCTACAACTCGCGGACTGAACAGCGAGTGCAAATCGGTCGCTTGGTGAGAATGCACGCCAATAAGCGAGAAGAGGTAAAAGTTGCCGTTGCTGGGGATATTGTGGCTCTGTTGGGTGTGGATTGTGCTTCTGGTGATACATTCTGTACTGGGGAACCACTGCTATCTCTAGAGAAGATGTTTGTGCCGGAACCAGTAATTACGCTGGCAATTACGCCCAAGAAACAGGAAGATAGCGATCGCCTTTCCAAAGCACTCAATCGCTTTCAAAGGGAAGACCCCACCTTCCGGTTGAGTATTGACCCCGAATCAGGATCAACTCTGATTTCTGGGATGGGCGAACTCCACTTGGAAATCTATCTCGAACGCATTCAACGAGAATATAATGCCGAGGTTTACGTTGGTAATCCTGCCGTGGCGTACCGGGAAACCATTAGGCAACAAGCTACTTTTGACTACCGATTCAAGAAACAGTCAGGCGGCCCCGGTCAGTACGCCCATATTACTGGATGGATTGAACCCACAGATCAGCCGTTTGTCTTTGAGAATCGAGTGGCTGGGGGTGCGATTCCCAAAGAATATATCCCGGCGTGTGAGAAAGGTTTCCGTGAGGCGATGCAATCAGGAAAGCTAGAAGGCTATCCGGTAACTGGGGTGAAAGTCGTTCTGGATGGTGGTTCTTATCACCCAATTGACTCTTCAGAATTGGCTTTCCGATCAGCATCTCATCAAGCAATTGAAGGTGCGATCGCCAATGCAAAACCCTACATCCTGGAACCCATCATGCTTGTTGAGGTGGAAACACCCAACGAGTTTATGGGAAGGGTTCAGGGTGACTTATCCTCCCGTCGAGGTTTGTTGTTGGGTTCCGAGACAATGCAGGGATACACGGTGATTCGGGCAGAAGTAGCGCTGGCGCGAATGTTTGGGTATTCTACAGAATTGCGATCGCTCACTTCTGGCATGGCTACTTTTTCAATGGAGTTTGCCTGCTATCGGCAGTCCTGAACCAACATTAGCAATTAGTATCTCCAGCTTGTCCGATCAAAAAGACAAGCTGGAGCTTAATTAAATCATTTAATCAGAGAAAGCCGTAGGGCCCAGCAGTAAATACCGTTCGGTTAAGGAATTTCTTTGTTGAAGCAGGCTGTTCTTGAGCAAGGGAAGAAAAGAAGCTGTTCTTGAGAGAAGAATTACTGAACAATGACCCTCTTTTCTCCCCTGCCTCTCATCTACCCCTGCTTCCCCTGCTCACCTCAACGCAGAAATTCCTTAACAAAACGGTATTGCCCCAACTGGGGAGAGCATCAACAACGCCGTTGCTCCCAGGTCTAATTATTCAGTCACGTCTTTATCATCAGTTTTTAGCGCCTTAAGAGGGTGTTTGAAAAGTTTTGAGGGGTCAAATTTTATGCTAATCGCTTCACCACTATCCTGCATAATCTTCTTGTGCGGTCGGGTCTTAATGCTTAATTTTATAGACTTAAATTTCTGCCAATAGAGAGATGTTTATTTAATACTAAATACTTCTTTATTAGGTCTCTTTGCAATAAAGGGATTTTTGCAATTGTATATAAATTTGTACTTCGCTAAGTCCTCAGTAATTTGTCATAATCTAAATAAGTATATCCAAGGGAAGAAATAATCTTAGTACAGATTTTTAGCAATTGATTTTTATCATAAATACTGCTAGCCTTATGATTCACAACTTATAACAATTTTGTGCAGATTAATTAGAAAATAATATATATGAGACAAAATTTATTGTTTTATAAAAAAGTCTATGGTATTAGCCTTAATTTTGTAGTATAAAAAAATAATTAAAATGGTAAAATTAGAAATAGTTGAGCGTATAGTAAAAGAAAGAATTGAATGGATTGATTGTTGGAAAGGTCTTGCCATAATTACAGTTGTTGTAGGACATATAGTCAACCCGATATCGAAATATATTTACTGGTTTCATATGCCGCTTTTTTTCTTTATCAGTGGATATCTCTATAAAGAAAAAACTGACTACTATACTTTTTTTAAGAAAAAAATATTTCATCTTCTAGTACCCTATTTTTCATTTCTTTTTTTATTTACTCTACTTCAGTATTTACCATTGATAATTGACAGTTGGCAGCAAAAAAAATTATTGCCGATAGATCAAATTATCATATATACATTGATGATAATTTGGAAACAATTATATGGTGGGGCAAATCTGGTGCTTTGGTTTGGTGTATTTTGGTTTGTAACTTGTTTATTTCTTACGCAGCAGGTATATAACCCGATCTATATAAAGTTTGGCTCTAATAATTTGCTGATGATAAAAATTATTATTGGCTGTTATTGTTTAGCAATGATTAATTATTACTTCCTTAAAACTTTTATTTTTCCTTGGAATATTAATGTAGTTGCAATGGCACTTCCATTTTATTGGTTAGGACACATGGCAGCTAAATCATTATTAATTAATTCGAGGACATTAATCTTAGTAATAATAATATTTCTGTCTGCATTTTTATTAGATCATGGGTCTTTGCTATATTTCAATTTTAATATGAAAAATACTACTTATGGTGTATTAATTTTTAATGTAATTATAGCTTTGTCTGGTATTATTATTACACAGCAATTGGCGATATTACTTCATAATAAATCTTACATAGGAAATGCCCTACGCGAACTTGGTAGTGCTTCTATGCTCATTATGTATTTGCATCAACCAATACAAATAACTATTAAAAATTACCCAATATTCGCATCTCCAGGAATTAGGGTAATAGGTGCATTATTGATTTCATATATTATCTACAAACTTATCATCAATTATTCAATTATGCGTAAGCTTTTCTTGGGTGATTTTTCAACTTATGCAGTAGTGGAAACTATCAAGAACTCAAAAGTATAAATTTGCACCCAATACTTTTCGGTTGTGGACACCGCCAGCACTGCGGTGTAAAGGCTATGCCAAAAGTGTGGTAGTAGGTTCATTGTTATAGTTGGGGACTGGGGACTGGGGACTGGGTGAAAAGTCTTTTTGTGTTTAGGTTCGATCGTCTGTTGATGTCCTAACACTACTGGGGACGGCTATAAATGCGCGATCGCTCTTAGTAAAACGTGCCATCCTATTTACAGGTGCTAATAACCAAGCAGCCCAAGCAGTTTATCAACAAATTGGCTTTTTGCCTACTGGCGAGAAGTATGGCTTAGTCTTATTTGAAGAGACTCAGAATTGAGAAATATTGAGTTAAACGTTGGAGGCGCAACACCTTACGCCCTGGCGATCCATTTATATTTTAGCTATTTCTGGATTTGCTGGAATTGATTTTGTAGTCTCTACTGAATTGATTGTAATACTTGAAGTATGAGCCAGTATCGTTTCAAACAGTCATTTTCTGCCGATCCCAGCTTAAGCGATAAGCTTTTTGACTTGATGGAAGTCACATTTCCCGGACTCAGCAGTTTAGCAGAATGTGCAAGAAAACTAGGTGCATCCTGGGAAACAGCTTCAACTCCCTTTATTCGCTTTCATGATGATATAGCTATTACCCATGTGGGAGTGTTAGAAATTCCCATGCAAATTATGGGACAAAGGCTCACTGTCGGAGGAGTTCATGGAGTAGCTACCCGTGCAGAATTTCGCCGGAGAGGGTATTACCGGGAAGTGATGCAGGAAGTGCTAGGGTATTGCGATCGCGATCGCTTTTATGAAACCCTGGTACTGACGACACCACAACCAGAGTTGTACTTACCTTTTGGCTTTCGTGTTGTCGAAGAACACATCTTCAAAATTAAGTGTAACTCCACAGGTGGCACTGATAGCTTCAGAATACTGGATTTTACAAATACTAAAGATTACACATTGCTACACAGACTTTTGGAAACACGCATTCCTGTCTCTAATATAGTTGGCGTAGTCAACGAAAAACCTGTGTTCTGTGTCAATGAAGGAAGTCGTCCCTTATATTATGCAGAAGATTTAGATTTAATCGCCTGTATGGAGATAGAAGATAACCGACTTCATCTTTTCGATTTAGTGACAACGCAGATATGTTCTTTGAAGAATATTCTTAGTAAGATACCTCAACCCATTGAAGAAGTAGTGATTTACTTTAGTCCAGAACTTCTGGATGTTAAAGATGTGCAAGCATTCACCCATACATTTGATGAAACCGTGCTGATGGTTCGTGGTAAATTTGCAGCAGAAGGCGAGAAATTTATGCTGCCGCGTTCTGCAAGGTGTTGAGTTACTCAAAAACAATTAAATCATAATAGAACTGAGAGTTTCATCATCAGGATTGCTTTATGATGTATCAAACTGACCCGCCGCGATCGCCAAAAGATGTATTGCCAACCATGTACGATCTTCCTAGTGAAGACCCAGAGGAGCCTGGTTTGCCCGATCAGTTTCATTTATTGCAACCTCGTCTGTTAGACGAAACCTTTCGTCCACCAAATTATCCAAGCGACGAGATATTTGTTGCTAGCGATCTGAATCTTTATTACGATCCGCGCCGTCCACTATGGTATAAGCGACCAGATTGGTTTGCCGTTTTAGGTGTTTCCCGCCTCTATGAACAACGAGATTTACGTTTAAGTTATGTCCTTTGGCAAGAGGGAGTTCAGCCTTTTATTGTGGTTGAATTGCTGTCTCCAGGTACTGAAAAGGAAGACTTAGGGCAAACATTGCGGGATATCAAGCAACCACCAGCAAAGTGGGAAGTATATGAGCAGATTTTGCGTGTGCCTTATTATATAGTATTCGATCGCTACAAATATGAGTTAAGGGTATTTAAGTTAGACGGTGGTCGTTATGCTGAAATCGCACTGTCAGAGTCGCGCTTCTGGATACCAGAACTAGAATTAGGCTTGGGTGTTTGGCAGGGACGTTATCAAGATGTAGAACAGCCTTGGTTACGGTGGTATGATTGGACAGGCTGCTGGGTATTGACTTCTACAGAACAAGAAAGTCAACGGGCTGAACAGCAAAGTCAACGGGCTGAACAAGAAAGACAACGGGCTGAACGGTTGATTGCACAATTGCGATCGCTAGGTGTTGAACCCGATTTAGATTAGCTTTTTGCCTGTTTTATAGCCCTGCAAACCACTCATAGCCTCGATCTTCCCAATAGCCTTTAGTGGGTAATAAATTGCTGACGAATGTAATTTGAGTTACCCACTTGCTTTGCTTGTAGCCCAATTTAATTGGGGATGCTAGGCGCATCGGCGCACCATTATCAACTGATAAGGGTTGTCCATTCTTTTGATAAGCCATGAGAGTTTGGGGATGTATGGCAGAAGCAAGATCCCAGCTTTCATAGTAGCCATCCGCAGATTTGAAGTAGACATAACGGACGTTTGACTTCGGCTGTACCAGCGCTACTAAATCTCGTAATCGCACACCTCCCCATTGAACGATCGCAGCCCAGCCTTCAACACAGACATGGCGAATTACCATTGAAGTCAAGGGTAGTTTTTGAATATCTGCCATACTCAATTGCATCGCATTATTGACCTCACCATCAATTATTAAGCGAAACTGTGCCGGATCGATTTGCGGGGTAAAATCAAAGGTATTAATCAGCAATTTATCTGCTTCTATGGCACTGACAGAAAATTCAGGTATAGGTTTTTGAGTTAGCAGAAGTGCTTCAAGACTTTGGTTTAGTGGCTCAGAGATTTGCCGCAGATTATCTGAGAACAAATCTGTTCCACAGCCACCAAGAAGAAAGCCTACTCCTGAAAGTCCAGATACTTGCAGTAACCGACGACGGGATAGGGTACGTTTGGGAAGAATCAGACTCATAAAACCTCTACAGCAACATAGATTTCACTAATTTGACTAATTCAAGGGTTAAAGCAAAGGTAAAAGTCAATATTTCGCATTTATCTGCCTTGCGATCGCCAACCTAAAGATTGTAAGTTAGTTACACACATAAAAATCCCCACGCATTTATTTTCTACTGATAACGGATATTTAATTTGTCTTAAGCGCTATTTTAAAAACATAAAAAACCCTAATTAGTTACAACTTTCAAATATGTCAGACAACAAAGAATTTTCATCCGAAAAAAGCTCTTCTGTTAAAAATGTCTTGATTATAGGTGCAGCCGGGTATATTGGCGGAGCGCTGTGCCGAAAGTTTTCTCAGACACAAGATTTTGCCGCATTGGCACTTGTGCGTCCGAGTAGTGATATTGAGGGTATAAAGCCTTTCTGCAAGGAAATAATCCGCTCTCAAGAGGTAGAAATTTCCAGCAATGATATTGCACAAGCAATTCGCAAGCATGATATTACAACAGTAATTAATGTAGCGTGGCATATGCCTCCAGAATCAACCCAAGAAGCTCAATTCGCTTTAGACCGTATAGCATTAGAAGCCACTTTATACGGTACTAGTGCAGTTTCGCCAGATATTCATGTAATTACAACCAGTGGGAATTTCTCTTTGATTACCGCCAATGGAGGACGAATAACAGAAATACCGCCGCCAAAAGGATATACACGACCCGAATATTTAGTATGTTTTGATTTACTATCGGGTGTAAATGTGTTGAAAGATGTGCTAGTAGAAGAATATATCAGTAATAAAGGTAATGCCTCGATTGTCTATCCTTCATCAGTGTATGGTTCAGCACCAACTCGTGGCAGTTTCTGGGATTTTGCAATTCAGCAGTTCATTACAGGGAAACCATACCAAGGCTATCAGCCATTTCCACCAGATTTTATGACGGCGTGGATTCATGTTGAAGATTTAGCAGACTGCTACATTGCGGTAGCGCGATTTGGCTCCAAAGGGGGACACTACCTTGCTGCACCTGAAAATTTTAGTATTAGCCAAGTGTCAAAAATGTTTGCCCAGGCTGCTCAGGTAGAATTTATAGCACCAGTCTTTGAAAACAAAGACAAAGTTATATTTGATGATTCTCATACTAGAGAAGTACTTCAACTTCAATGGAAGTATAAACTGGCTGATGAGATGAAAGGTTGGGTAGAGAGAATAAAAGAGTTAGGAACTTATTTTTTAGAGTAAATCAGGGGTAAATAACTAGTCAATTGTTCGATGAGCTTGATTAAAGCCATCCGTCAACGTCACCGACGAATGGCTGCTCGCTCTATTGTTATTCCTTTCCCCCTTACCCTTTACCCTTTCCCGACAAATGCCAAGAAGTCTATTATGGGAGGTTTTAAGACTTTATCAATAAGTATGTAATTACGAATTACGTTAGCGCAGCGTTAGCGACGCAGGAGCGTCATTACGAATTACGAATTATATTGCAATCCTTCAGCGCTGCTACCAATTTTTCAATATGTGCTACTTCATGAGTTGCCATCACGGATATTCTGATTCGACTTGTGGGCACTGTGGGGGGACGAATTGCTGGGGCAAAAATGCCAGCATCTCTTAGCTGTTTTCCAGCTTTGAGCGCATCTGTAGCATTAAGTAATTGAAAACATAATATGGGTGATTCAGAAGGCAGCAATTTCAGGTTAGGTAACTGTTGCAGCAAAGTTTTCAAGTAATGTATATTCCTCCACAATTGGGCGCGGCGTTGCGGTTCTTGTTGCACTATTTTAATTGCTGCTAAAGCCGCAGCTGTATCAGCTGGTGAAAGCCCAGTGGTATAAATCCAACTGGGTGCGCGGTTTTGCAAAAAGTCAATTAGGGCGCTACTTCCTGCTACATACCCGCCTAAACTACCTAAAGCTTTACTCAAAGTGCCAACTTGAATTAATTGCTTTCCCGTACATCCAAAATGCTCTACACACCCAGCGCCAGTTTTTCCTAGTACCCCAGTGGCATGAGCTTCATCGACTAGCAGCATACAGCTAAATTCATCAGCCAGATCCAACAGTGCAGGCAACGGACATAAATCGCCATCCATGCTGAAGACGCTATCAGTAAGAATCAAACAGCGTCGGTAGTTTTGTCGCTGTTGACTCAACTGAGTTTTCAATACTGCCAGATCGCAGTGTGGGTATTCCACAACTGCTGCACCGCTAAGAATCGCTCCATTTTTCAGACTGGAATGATTGTACTGGTCAGAAAATATTAAATCGCGCTTGCCTACAAGGGCAGTAATTGCACCCAAATTGGCTAGATACCCGGAACTAAATACCAAGGCATCTTCTGTTTGTTTGGTAGATGCGATCGCCTCTTCTAACTCCCTGTGTAACTCCCGATGCCCACTGAGTAATCTCGAACCAGTACTACCAGTCCCAAATTCCGCGATCGCAGCAGTTGCAGCCGCCATCAACCGTTCATCTCCAGCCAATCCCAAATAGTCATTGCTGGCAAAATTAATTACCTCTTGCCCAGCTAAAACCACCGTTGCACCCGGACGACCACTGATCGGTTGTACTGAGCGATACCAGTCCGCCCGATGAATTGTTGCTAACGACTGTTCTAGCCAAGCATAAGGATCGGTGGGGAATGGGGACTGGGGACTGGGGACTGGGGATTGGGAATTGGGCATTGGGCAGGGGGCATTGGGCATTGGGCAGGGGGCATTGGGCAGGGGGCAGGGGGAGAATAACTAATAACAAATGACAAATGACAAATGACAAATGACCAATGACTAATGACTAATGACTAATGACAACTAAACTTGTTCGCTACTGAGATGAGCGATCGCTTGTTTAATCCAGTCTTCGACATAGGCATCTTTGGGTAGTCCGATGTCTTCGCTGACCACATGCAGGGCGTGACTGACTTCATGGGCAGTATATCCCAAGGCGAAGAGAGTCATTTGCACTTCTTCGAGAATTCCTGGTGCTGGCCCGCCTGTGGCGACGAAGAACCCGGCTGATTTGCGCCACTCGACTAATTTGCTTTTCAGTTCCAAACAGATGCGTTCGGCGATTTTTTTACCAACACCGGGAGCCTGAATGAGGATTTGTGTATTGCCAGCGATAATTGCTTGGACTAAATCTGGTAGTTCCAGAGTGTCTAAGAGGGCGATCGCTAAGGCTGCACCAATACCTGTGACAGTCAGCAAGTGGCGAAATAAATCGCGTTCGGCTGGGGAAGCAAAGCCATAAAGAAAGGGCACTTCTTCACGAATTTGCAAATGGGTAAAAATTTGCGTTACTCCTCCCGACTCTGGTAACTGGTTTGCTAGGCGTTGGGGAACTTGCAAATCATACCCCAAGCCATTCACTTCCAGAGTCAGAATCACGCGATTAGCGCCAATTGTTTGGATACCAGCGACTATACCTTTTAAATAACTAATCATTACAAGAGACCAAAATAATTTAAGCCTTCGATAATTCCACCTGCACAAAATCCTCTTGCCAGGTAGTGATAGTCTGCGGGATGCTCATTGTGCCATTGGAGTAACTCTTTTCGGGCATTCCCCACAATGATTCCCCGTTCGTTGCCTACAGCAAATAAAGCAATATCATTACCCGAATCACCACAGACAACTGTTTGTTCTGCTGCAAATTTCCACTTCTGGCGCAAAAACTGCATTGCTTGACCTTTATCGCTGGTCAGGGGTACAATGTCAAGGTCTATTCCGCTACTGTAGATTAACTTTACATTTAATTTAGCTTTTTGCAACTCAGCTTCAAGTTGTGGTAGAACATTCGCAGATACTTCTTGTTCTAAAAAACAACTCACTTTGAAGTGACGCTGTTCTGAATCTGGTTGCCGAACTAACTGAGGATATTTTTTTGTAATAGATAATACAGTTTCCCGTTCCCATCCGGGAGAAAGCATTTCCGACCAACCTGAGTCTGGAGTATCAGTACCATCAAGGTAAATTTCTGTACCCACAGATAGGACGAGGGCATCGGGTTGCAAAAGATTTTTTTGAGCTTGGAGTTCTTTGTAAAGTACAGGCGATCGCCCCGTAGAATAAACGATTTTAGTGCCGTATTCTTGGCGATGTCTCTCCAACAGTTGATTTAGTTCTGGTAAAGCGCTGTCATCGCCCACAGTCCGGTATACGAGGGTGTCATCTAAATCGGTTACAAACAAAAATGGTTTCATGATTAATACCTCTTGCAAAATCTCGTTATTCTACCGCGTGAAGAGACTTTTGCAAGAGATTTCTTTGTTGAAAACAAAATATTGTATCAGACACTAAATTCGAGGATCAATGCTTAACTAAAGTGTATTCTATGTAAAGCTCAGGATATGTATAACAACACTACATCACCACACTTAGCTGCTTCTTGAAAGAACTCTACCACGTAGATATAGTAATCAGTTATGTACTCTAATGCTTCCTTTCCTTCTTGCCATACATGTGGATAAACGTCTGCTGTCAAAAGTGCTGAAGGATCGAAGCGGGCTTCCAGATCGGTCTTGGAAATCTTGCTTAATTCTTTTGCTACTTCTTGTACTTCTTGAGGTGAGAGGAAGCGGGCTGGGCCAAAATCAAAATCTGGGTTTTCTGGATCGCCTAGTGGAGTACCGCCCATGACAACATTTGTTAAAGGCGGATCGTTTGGGAGTGCCGATCCAGTAAGTAAAAAATGCAGACCATGCCATGTCTTGTCAATATTGAGATAGCGCCCATCTGATTCAGATGCCTCGTCATCAGAGAATAAATAGGTAACAATAGACTCTGGATTATTTTGTAATTCAGTAAGTCGATTGGGTGTGATACGTCTATAGTGTCCTATCATTCCCATATTATTTCTTACAAGATTAGGCTATTATTTTTTATCTTCTAATAATATAGTCTTCCGATTTCCGATTTCACTGGTTCATTACCTCGTTCCCAGGCTGCGCTTGGAATTGAGTAAAGCCTCATCAAACCAGCTTTTTAGGACTTGTGTGTACACTGTAGCTTCTTAAGATATCTATTATATTTCAGGTAAAAAATAGATTTATAAGTCCATTCCAATGATTGTTGCAAAGACTTAAGCCTTTCTTATACATGGAAGAACATTTGTTGCAAAGTATTAAGCCTTTCCAAAAAATAATTATACATTAGCTGCAAATGCTTAAACCTTTCTTATATATGGAAGAACGTTAGCTGCAAAGTATTAAACCTTTGCAAAAAATAATTATACATAAGCTGCAAATACTTAAACCTTTCTTATACATGGAAGAACATTAGCTGCAAACGCTCAATTTTTGACAACTAGTGTTTAAATTTGAGCGATGTCGAATGAGACTTAGCACCAAAAAAGAATGTAGAGACTTAGTACTACGTCTCTTTGGCTTAATGCACTACGATACAATCAATTTAACCACCTCTACTGCCTGCGCTCGTAGTCAACACCTCTTCACAACATTCGACTCCAACTGATTCTCCCTCCGACATTCCGCCTCTTGAGAGTGGCGATCGCCTACATTTGTGATCGCCCGTAGGCAAAAATGGATAAAGTCGAGCTTAGTCTTTGGTTTTATTCCTCTGTTCAAGCTACCCCTAGATTTTAAAAAATTAATCATAAATTTTGTGTTGAATATTATTAGTACATACTTTTACTAGATTCTTTTTTTACTCTGCACACTGTATAAATGCTAGAATCCTCAAGTAGACAGTTAGGATACTTAGATGCCAGTTGTAACTAACTCAATCAAGTTTGGTACAGACGGCTGGCGGGGCGTTATCGGTGACGAGTTCACCTTTGAACGCCTAGCCCTGGTCGCGCCAGTTGCCGCAAAAGTATTATATGATACGTATTTTTCTACGGTGGGTAGCCGGACAATAATTGTCGGTTACGATCGCCGATTCATGGCCGAAGACTTTGCTCGTGCTGTCGCCGATACTGTCTCTGCTGTCGGCTTTGATGTGCTACTGAGCGAAAGCTTTGCCCCAACTCCAGCTTATAGTTGGGCAGCAAAAGAACTCAATGCTTTGGGGGCGCTGGTAATTACAGCCAGCCATAATCCTGGTGCATATTTGGGGTTAAAAGTCAAAGGATATTTTGGTGGGTCGGTACCGCCAGAAGTCACAAAAGAGATAGAAGCGCAGTTGTCGGTTGGAGTACCACTAGCAGCTACCCCAGGCAAGCAAGAGAAGTTCGATCCCTGGCCCAGTTATACCCAAGCGCTAGAAGGTAAAGTTGATATCGCTAAACTTCGAGAAGCGATCGCATCTGGCAAACTGACATTATTTGCCGATGTTATGCATGGCGCGGCGGCTGGCGGATTGGCGAAACTACTAGGCGATCGAGTCAAAGAAATCAACAGCGATCGCGATCCCCTCTTTGGAGGCGGTGCGCCGGAACCATTGCCGAAATACCTTTCAAAGCTATTTGAAGTCATCAAGACTCACCGAGAAACCGATAAATCGGGTTTAACAGTGGGGTTAGTATTTGATGGAGACTGCGATCGCATTGCAGCAGTAGATGGAGAAGCCAACTTCCTCAGCTCGCAAGTATTAATCCCGATATTAATCGACCATTTAACCCTGCGGCGCGACTTTAAGGGTGAAATAGTTAAAACTGTTAGTGGTTCCGACTTGATGCCCCTTGTAGCAGCACTACATAACCTGTCAGTCTTTGAAACAGCAGTTGGTTATAAATACATCGCTGACAGAATGTTAGTAGCAAAAGTGTTACTGGGCGGTGAAGAGTCGGGAGGTATCGGCTATGGCAGCCATATTCCCGAACGCGATGCATTGCTGTCAGCATTGTACGTACTAGAGGCGATTGTCGAATCTGGTTTGGATTTAGGTGAATATTATCGCTACTTGCAGAAACAAACAGGATTTATCTCAGCATACGATCGCATTGACTTGCCCTTAGCAAATATGGAAGTGCGATCGCGTCTTTTGCAACAACTGCAAACCCAACCCTTAACGGAAATTGCAGGGAAAGCAGTGATTGATTGCCAAACAATTGACGGCTACAAGTATCGTCTAGCCGATAAAAGCTGGTTAATGATTCGCTTTAGCGGTACTGAGCCAGTTTTACGCCTCTACTGCGAAGCCTCAACAATTGAGCAAGTGCATCAAACTCTTGCTTGGGCGAAACAGTGGGCAGAGTAAAATTAGTGAGGAGTTGAGAGTTAGGAGTTAAGAATTAATAACTCATAACTTATCACTCCTAACTCCTAACTGATAACTTTTTATGACATTACTTGTAGTAGCCACAGGAAATCCAGGTAAGTTGCGGGAAATGCAAGCTTACCTGGAAAATTCTGGTTGGGAATTAACCCTTAAACCTGAAGAGTTGGAAATTGAAGAGACGGGCGAAACTTTTGCCGCTAACGCTTGTCTGAAAGCATCACAAATTGCTAAAGCTACAGGAAACTGGGCAATTGCTGATGATTCGGGTTTACAAGTAGATGCCCTAAATGGCGCACCAGGAGTTTATTCTGCACGTTACGCCAAAACCGACTCAGAACGCATTGCCAGGGTACTCAAAGAATTAGGCAACGAGGTAAATCGGCAAGCTCAATTTGTTTGTGCAGTAGCGATCGCTCGTCCTGATGGTGCGATCGTATTAGAATCCGAAGGTATTTGTCGCGGCGAAATTCTCCATGCACCGCGTGGTGATGGTGGTTTCGGCTACGATCCAATTTTTTATGTGCAAGAGTTGCAATTAACTTTTGCTGAGATGACACGAGACTTGAAGGGGTCAATTAGCCATCGAGGCAAAGCTTTTGCTACTTTACTTCCCCAACTAGACACAGTGCTTATTCCTGAGTCCTGAGTTAGGGAGAATATAAGTCACCATTTGGCTTTACTCATTTTAAATTGACTTCAAAATAATTATGTAGGAATTGAAAAATTGGATGCACTAGAGAGATGGGAAGCAAACACATAGGCTTAACCTCCTGTTAATATAGTTTTACCTTGCTTGATTATGGGGAAATACAATAATTTTAAAAGTGCTGGAAATTTTGACCAATTTTCTAATAAATCAAGCAAGTTTAATGACAATTTTAATAGTATAAAAATTTAAATATGGTGAAGCTAGCATTGTTAATTGGAGTAAGTGAGTATGAGTCTGGTTTAGCTCCTTTAGCTGCTGCCACTAAGGATGTGGAGGCAATGCAGGAAGTGTTGGAAGATCCAGAAATTGGTGGTTTTGATGAAGTAAAACTTCTAATAAATCCTGAGCGACAGGCGATAGAGGAAGCAATCTTTTCCTTGTTTGCAAATCGTGAAAAAGATGACCTTGTATTGCTGTATTTCTCAGGACATGGAATTAAAGATGATAGCGGTAATCTTTATTTAACAAGCTGTAATACCCGCAAAGAGCAAGAAAAATTGGTTCACCCAACTGCGGTAGCAGCAAGTTATGTACAGAACACAATGAGTGATAGTCGTTCTAGACGACAGGTGGTGATTGTTGATTGTTGCTTTAGTGGTGCTTTTAGCCAAGGAATGAAAGTTAAAGATGACGGTTCTGTACCTATTAAGCAACAATTAGGTGGAGAAGGACGAGCTATTCTTACCTCTTCAACTTCAACTCAGTATTCTTTTGAACATCCAGGATTTGAACTTTCTCTTTATACACATTTTTTAATTGAGGGTCTGAAAACAGGCGTAGCAGATTTAGATAGTGATGGGAACATTTCCATTGATGAACTACATACATATGCTAGCCAGAAAGTTCAAGATACTGCTCCTGGAAAAATGAAACCTGAATTTTATCCAGTCAAAGATGGGTACAAAATTTTACTAGCAAAAGTACGTATTAATGACCCCAAGTTGGAATATCGTAAAGTAGTTGAACGTTATGTTATAAACGGCGAATTTACTAAATTTGCACGTAAGCTACTAGATTTAAAGAAGGATGATTTAAAAATAAGTTTCTCGGAAGCAAGAATAATTGAAAATGAGGTTATTAAGCCTTACCGAGAATACAACGCTAAATTAAAATACTATCAAGAAATGTTATCAGAAGCAATTCAGCATTTTTATCCTTTAGATAATTCGATTATTAATGATTTTAAGTTAATTGAACAAGATTTGGGCCTTAGAGAAAAAGATGCAGTCAAAATCCAACAAAAAACTATTGCGAAACGGGAAGCAGGATTTTTAATATCTTTGGCTACTAGCATTTTGGATAAGCTTGGATTTGAGGAATATTTCATTAAGAGTAAAAGTATATCCCCTCCATATTTAGCTTATAAATTTAAGCAACCTAGAGAAGCCAATGAATTTTATCAACTTGTTTTACTTCAGCGAAATGATTGTCTAGATATTTATATTCTTAAAGATATTTTTAATATTGGTTTATTAAAAATAAAATTTTGGGAATATAACGAATTTTTAGGAGAAGCAGAGGCTTTTACAAAAGGTGTTTTTTGGATATTACCTAGTAAAATTGATATCTTTTTAGATTCACTTCACCCGGTGTACGCAGATTTATTTAAAGGTAAAGTACAAGGTGATTGTTCGCTGAATCAATTTTACCACGATGAATATGGAAATGAAGAATGCACTGATCTGAAATTTTCCTTAGTTGAATTTCCCTTTGAGATAATGAGTAACAGAAGAGATAGCTATTTGGTAGTTAGTGACAATCAACTTTTTACCAATACTTGGAAAATATCTATTAGCTCCGGTAAAATCCTGGAAGAGGTTATTGATTATTTATTCCAGCAAATGACGATACAAGGTTTATTACAGCCACTTTCCAGTTTTATTATTAACACTGAAAATCCACCTATGAGTAGTAGTTGAATGAATAATGCATGCCAATAAATTTCATTGAAGCCTGATCCAGCAACTATATTGCACAGCATTAGTAGGTAAAAATATAAACTCTAAGAGAGAAAGCGCAACTAAGTAAAAAACTCTCGTTGCTGTTTCTTTCTTTTTTGTGTCCATTTTAAACTCAATAAAAGGCGTTGCTGATTTAAGAAATGAAAAACTATCTCAAAGTTAATATTTTCGATATATTTCATCCTACTATTCAGCAAAGCCCACTATACTCCTACTCAGTACTCAGTATTTAGTACTCAAACTGCTTCTGTGTTCTTTTCGCCGGTGCGAATCCGAATCACTTGCTCAACAGGCGAGATGAAAATTTTACCATCGCCGATTTCACCAGTGCGGGCAGCAGCAATAATTTTGTCTACCACCATATCAACTTGATTGTCGTCAACGACGATTTCCACTTTGAGTTTTTGGAGAAACTCAACGGTGTACTCAGAACCACGATATCGTTCAGTTTGACCTTTTTGCCGTCCGAACCCCCGGACTTCAGAAACAGTCATGCCAACAATACCAGCGTTAACTAAAGCAATTTTCACCTCATCTAGCTTAAATGGGCGGATAATAGCTTCGACTTTTTTCATCTTCTTGACTCCTGACTTCTACTAGCTTCGTTTATATATCTAACCAGATCCGCTGTCCGAAGCTGTAACTAGCAGTGCTTTTCCTAAAAAATATGTAATAATTACAACTTTTTTAAAGTGTAAGTGCTTTACTTGAGGGTTTATGACATAACAAGCGGCAAGGATTTATTAATTGGATAATCTTTGAGGTTCTAACATCAAGAAGTTGCTGTCAATTTAGCATTTTATGTAGCTTTTATAACCTAAAAATAGATTGTTTCCACCATCTAGCAGATTTGTTCAGATATTTAGAGAGCGATCGCAGCCAAATTGCATACTAGCCCGCAAGCCTGCTACTGCTGACTGTGGGAATGTCAACTAACGTTTCTGATGTTCAAACAAGGGACGCACAACAAAATATCCAGCACTAAAGGCAGTCAGCATGATTAACAAGATGGTAATAATTAACCACCAGCCATTGAGTCCCTTGACATCTGGCTCAGTAGTGGAATAATAACTGACTTGCTGCTCTTCTATAAAAATTGGTTCTGATATCGGAAAGTTCATTTCCATTACAGGTGCAGAAAAGTCTTGGCGGCGGCTTTTTTTAGCTGGTTGTTTGGACACAACAGATGGACGCGAACGAGAAACCTGCTGAGGTGAACGCGCTTGCGTTACTGGCTGTTTAGCATTACTTTTAACGTCACCAGAAGCTTGGTTAGCTTGGGGATAATTAGCTGTAGCATGGGAATCTACAAAATTTTGCAAACGAGAAAAAGACTCAACGACTTTAGTAATTTCTTGGCGTAATAGTTGATTTTCTTGTACTAGTTGCTGATTTTGGGTGGTGAGTGCATTTAGCCTCGCCTGTGCTGCTTGCAACTCTGTTGACAATTCCCTGTATACAGATAGTGGTACAGAGGGAGGATAGGCTTGAGTAGTCGGTGTTGGCGAATTTCTGGGAACAGAACCTATGGTTGTTCGCATCGGGGGCTTGGTATTAAAAATCAAAGTAATTAGATCGTACAGAGATGCTAACAGAGATAGTCACCCCTGAAACTATGCCCAAGAATAATAGAAAAATACCGAAAGGGCAAAGATTTTTTATTTGGGCATTGAAGATGAGGTACTGAGAAAACTTTTCTTTAGTCCCTATCCCGAATGCCCAGTCTCCAATCTCTAATCCCTAGTCTCTAGTCCCTAGTCCCTAGTCCCCACAATGGGAAGAAGTGTCCCACAGGGCCTTGTCCTTCGCCAATATCTAGGGCGTAAGTGAGTGCGGTAGTCACATATTCCTTTGCCTGTTGCACTGCCTGCCACAAATCTTTTCCTTTAGCTAGATTAGCAGCGATCGCAGCCGATAGCGTACAACCAGTACCGTGAGTATTTTTTGTCTCTACTTGCTGGCAAGTCAAAACTTCCAACTTGTCCCCATCAAACCAAATATCAACGCCACGTAAATCTCCCTGCATACCTCCGCCTTTGACTAAAACAACCTTTGTCTTTAAAGTCTTGTAAATAATTTCCGCAGCAGCTTGCATATCCTCTAAAGAATTAATTTGTAAACCGCTCAAAATCTGGGCTTCATAGCGATTGGGCGTGATCATAACCGCTTTCGGAATCAAGGCATGGCATAAAGTCTTTACAGCATCATCATCAATCAATTGTGCTCCCGTGCGTGACACCATTACTGGATCGACTACTAAATTATTGATTTGTAAAGCTTCTACTTGCTGGGCAACAGCAAAAATAATTTCCTGATTGAGCAACATTCCAGTTTTAGCAGCTTGTACGCCAATATCCTCAACTACTGCCTGAATTTGCGCTACAACAGCCTCTGTTGGCATAGCATCGACCCTCTTCACTCCTAGAGTGTTTTGTGCCGTGACGCAGGTTATAGCACTAGTACCGTGGACACAGTGAAAAGCAAAGGTACGTAAATCAGCTTGAATTCCTGCACCACCACCGCTATCTGAACCAGCAATGGTTAAAGCAACAGGTATTCTGGAGTTTATTTCAGCGTTCATATTATGAAGATTAAGTAAGTTGGTGTCATCAAACCAAACTATCTCAAAGATTGATGAACTAGGCTAAAATCCTTTTTCTTCCTGCGCGCCACCATAACCTGACTTTAGAGTTCTGAATTATTTAGAGAAACTTCATCAAATCCTTGCACAAGGGGCTTTTTATGCTCATATCATTCTGGAAATTAATAGAACTCCAGCAGACATATCCATAATTTTTTGAATTTAGTTGTAAAAAAACTTACCAGGTTCCGGGCTTTTACTGATATCAAGTGCTATTTGTAAAGGTTAGTTTTAACTAAGTTCACAACGCTCAGTTACACCGCTTAAAACAGGTTCAACTAAGTTGTTACATTAGTCCCCTTAAGTTAAAGGGTCAACCTAACTAAAGTTTCAACCAATTTAACTTCGATCGCTTTAACTTTAAGTCCCCAGTTATCAGCTAAGGGTGAATTTTACCATGCAGATTTGGCAACCTCTTGACCTAAAACAACGCATAAAGTTCAGAGGAATTACTATGCCAAATACGATCGTTTTATTGAAAAAAACAGATGCTAAAGCTGGTTTACAAAGAGCAGCTATGTCTACAATGGGCTACGCCTACGCAGTGGCTAAAGATAAAGTCTGGAGTAGAAGTATCTACGCGCTAATCGTCCAATTAATCTCAACAAAACTCTGACGATTGACGGTATTGATATTCCTGATTTAACCATTAACGGTTGACAGGAGAAAAATTTTTCAGTTTGACAACAGTGTTTCTATAATCGACGCGATTTTAAGTCGCGATCGGATAACTGTGACTGTCCTTAACAGTTCAGATAGATGGCTCATTCAAATAACTACTTAGCAACTGAAGAAAGTTGCTGAGATTGTACTACCAATTTCCCTTACACATATTCGGAGTAAACAGATGGCTGGCAATACATATTACGTTTCTGCAACAGGCAGTGATAGAAATAATGGCTTAGACGAAGAATCTGCATTTCTCAGCTTGGGTAGAGCCGTATATGAGATGAAAGCAGGCGACACCCTCTATGTGATGAATGGAAATTATCAAATGAAAGGGATTACGCTTTTTAACTTGAATGGCTCACCAGATAACTGGACAACAATAAAAGCTTATCCAGGGGCTACGCCGACGATAACAACAACGGGAAGTGGCATTAATATATTGAGTTCATCCTACGTGCGGATTGAAGGACTTAATATAAAAGGCAATCGGGAAAACATCACTCTCGAATATGCCTTGCAAGAGAAGAATAACCTGAATAACCCCTTGACCAATAGTAATGGTATTGCTGTTAATGCATGGAAAAACGTTGATGGTGAAGGTGGTACTAATCCCCATCATATTGTCATCACTGGTAACACAATCCGTAACTTTCCAGGTGGAGGTATAGCATTCAGTAATTCAGACTATATAACTGTTGAGAAAAACATTGTGTCTGGAAATGCTTGGTATTCACCTCACGGCAATCAGGGAATAACCTCTCTCAACAGTTTTAATTTTGATAACAATACCACTGACTACAGAATGATTTTGCGAGACAACATTGTCTACGATAACCAAAGTTTAGTTCCGTGGAAAAATGGAGGCGTTGACAAAATTACTGAGGGACATGGGATTATGCTTGATACTACCGATATCAGCAAAGATAATGTGCCCTATACAGGTAAAGCATTAATTGCAAATAACATTACTTACAACAATGGAGGTGCAGGCATTAATGTTTTCAAAGCTACCAATGTTGATGTTATCAACAACACAGCTTACAAGAATGCCCAAGTTCTTACAGATTCTGGAGAGATTAGTGTTACTTACTCGGAAAATGTACGTGCCTACAACAACATTTTGTATGCAAACGACAATCAATATGCTAACAGAATTAAGTACGACACAAATGTAATTTTCGATCGCAATCTTGTTTATAACTCGAACCTATTCCAAGCTTCAGATAATTTAAACACTACAGGGTTACAGAATCTTTTGGGTCAAGATCCTCAATTCGTTGATGCAGACAAAGGGAATTTTGCACTCAAACCTGGAAGTGTTGCGATCGATGGTGGTTCCAATGCCTTCAATAGCATCACCAAGAAGACTCCTCAGGATGGTGATGGGAATGGCAGTACAGTCATTGATATTGGTGCATACGAAGCTCCCCGCAACTCCACCAAAACCCCAGAAATTCAAGTTCTCAATGGCACACTTAATATTATTGATGGCAACACTGCCATTAACTTTGGTGAGACTCTTGTTGGTGAACCCTTGACTAAAACCTTTACTATCAAGAACACCGGTATAGCTGCACTCAACCTAAGTAATCTTAAACTTCCCGACGGATTTAGTTTGGTTGGAACTCTTCCAACGAGTGTGGCTGTTAATGCTTCCACCACCATATCGGTGGCACTCAATCCCACTGCACCCGGCGTATATAGTGGTAGCCTCAGTTTAAACAACAACGACGTTAATGAAAGTCCCTTTGACTTTGCCATTAGTGGCACAGTTTATACCCCAGAAATTCAAGTTCTCAATAACACTGTTGACATTACAGATGGTGACACTACTGCCATTAACTTTGGTGAAACGACTGTTGGTGATGCCTTAACCAAAACCTTTACTATCAAGAACACCGGTACAGGCGCACTCAAACTAAGTAATCTTAAACTTCCCGACGGATTTAGTTTGGTTGGAACTCTTCCAACGAGCGTGGCAGTTAATGCTTCTACTACCATATCGGTGGCACTCAATCCCACTACAGCCGGTAGCTATAGTGGCAACTTCAGTTTAAAAAACAACGATATTGATGAAAGCTCCTTTGACTTTGCCATTAGTGGCACAGTCAGACCCGCTCCTGTCCAGGGAATTCAAGTTCTCAATGGCACTAACTCCAATGACACCTTTACTATCCGACGAGGCGATGGTAATTACAGCATCACTGACTTTGGTGGTGTAGGTACTAGTTCAAACCCTTCGGCTACTGTGGTTGCCAAGATAGACACCTTGCAATTTATTGGGAATGAATTGACTGCGAGAAATCTGCAATTAACTCAAAATGGCAGCAATTTAGAAGTCAGCTTTGGAAATGTGGCTAATACTAAAGTCACTCTGCAAAACTTTAAGTTAGAAAACCTAGACAACTTAGCCGCATCGACAACAAGACCTGCCATTGGCAATATCATCTTTGACGGAGAGGCTAGTGTTACCAAAAGCTTTGATGTAATTAATGCCAACTCTACTCAAACGTATGTTTCTACCGCTAACACTGTCACCTTTCTCAATGACTTGAACAATAATATCAGCGGTTTTTACAGTTCCAATGATGTGATTAATGGTCAAGGAGGTAATGATACCATCAATGGCAGCGGTGGCGACGATCTGCTGCGGGGTGGTACTGGCAACGATCTTCTCATTGGTGGACAAGGCAATGATACTCTTGTGGGTGGTACAGGTGCTGACTCTTTCCTCTACGACACCAATTCTAGCTTTTATAGCCCTGTTGTGGGTATTGATACCATCGCTGACTTCAATCGCTCTCAAGGTGATAAGATTGTCCTCGATAAGACTACCTTTACTGCTATTACTTCTGTTACGGGAACGGGTTTTAGTAACGCCAGTGATTTTCAAATCACCAGTTTAGGGGCACTTAGCAATGCTGTGATTGTTTACGACTCGATGACTGGGCAGTTACTATACAATCAAAATGGTAGCGCTGCTGGTTTCGGCAGTGGTGGTCAATTTGCACAACTTACTGGTGCGCCCAATCTTACTGCTTCTGACTTTATCATTCAAGCATAGCTAGTAGTTCGCCAAGGAAACTTGACTCTTTTAAGGGCAAGGGGGAAAGGGAAAAGATGTTTACTCCTTTAACCTTTCCCCTTTTCCCAGCCTTCACCTAACAATTATTGAATTTATGGAGATGTTTAATAAATGGTAGTCAAGTAAAAGCCATTCCAAAAAACATCTTTCCAATAAAAATGTCGTTGTCCATGAATAATATCATCACTAGCGATCTAACTTTTTGACCAGAAATAGCCGTATTATTTGGAACTTATAGTTGTAATATAACTACTGCTATGGTTGCGATCGCAACTCTTGTAATAGCCCCTGCAAAAACTTTCCCCATTCTGCTGCCAAAGGGATTTCTGTAAACGGAACCCGCACGGAATTAGCAGATTCGGAAAATAGAAATTCTAATTCTATGGAACGACCTTTCTCTGGTGGATTGTTTACATCTACTGATTTTTCATCTACTAAAACCTGGATTTGTTTGATATCAAGCAAGGAGAATGTTTCTAGTTTAATCGGCCCTTGAGGCGTAGGTTTTCCCCAAGTGATATTGTTTTCTTTTTGACCTAATACAGCATAAATATCATACTTAGCCCGTTCAAATTGCTCTGCCCAAGTGCGATAGGCTTCGACTTTTTGATACTCCTTCGAGCCTTGCCAAGCCAACCAGAAAAACATTACTAACAGCGGCAACCACAAAAGACCACGTTCCATCGTTTAAAAAAATCCTCAGTTTTGAGTGAAACTTGTAACTAAAAGTGCAAAATCTACCAACAAGGGGTCGAGATAAGTTATGGTATGAGCAAACTGGCAAAAAGCGGTGATGAGTTAATATGAGAAAACTTATATTATGGTGCTTGTTTGTCATTGGGCTGGGATCTGCCATATTTGGTTTCCTGAATTTTCAGGGATTGGCAGCTAAAGGAGAGTTTGAGACGATTTTGCTTGATTTTCGGGAAGATATTCCATCACTTGTAGTGGAACAGGATTTGCAAGCGATCGCCAAACAATACAACGTTACACCCCAATTAGACAACAAGTTTTCCAAAAAAGATAATGTGTATATTATCAAGGGCGATCGCCAACGGCTCCAAGAACTGAAAAAATCTCAGTTTGCCCAAGCGACAGAATTCATTGAACCAAACTATATCTACAACAAGATTCCACAACCAGGTAAAACCGCTTGGCTAGGTGAATTTTTAACACCCCAAGAAGATGAAGAAGCAAGTCCTTCATTAACTGGCCCTAATGACCAATATTACAGCAAGCAATGGAACTTGCACAAAATCGGTGTTGAAGGCGCATGGAGTCAAACCAAAGGCAGTGGCATCACAGTCGCAGTTATTGACACTGGAATTACCAAGGTTCGCGACTTGTATGAGACAAAATTCGTCAAGGGCTATGATTTTGTTAACGACCGAGAAGAAGCCACAGACGATAATGGTCACGGTACCCATGTTGCCGGAACTATTGCTCAAGCCACAAATAATAAATATGGCGTCGCTGGAATTGCCTACGAAGCCAGTCTGATGCCCCTGAAGGTACTCAGTTCTTATGGCGGTGGTACCGTTGCCGATATTGCCGAAGCGATTAAATTTGCTGCTGATAAAGGCGCAGATGTAATTAATATGAGCTTGGGTGGTGGCGGTGAAAGCCAGTTGATGAAACAAGCGATCGAGTATGCTCATCGAAAAGGTGTTGTTATTATTGCCGCAGCCGGAAATGAAAACGCCAATGGAGCAAGCTATCCAGCTCGCTATCCCTACGTCATCGGCGTTTCGGCAATTGGCCCAGATGGCGAAAGAGCGCCCTATTCTAACTTTGGTGCAGGAGTAGATATCTCTGCTCCTGGTGGTAGTGAAGCTGGTAAAATTCTCCAAGAAACCATCGATGAAAAAGGCGAAGGCGTATTTCTCGGCTTCCAAGGTACAAGCATGGCTTCTCCCCACGTTGCCGGTGTTGCGGCATTAATCAAAGCTGCTGGCATCAAAGAACCAGATGAAGTTTTAAAAGTCCTCAAACAGTCGGCGCGAGTTATTCAGGATGATGGTTTGAACTATTATGGCGCTGGACAACTCAATGCAGAAGCAGCAGTCAAACTAGCCTTTAGCGGACAAATCAGTTTTCCAGATTTCTTTCGGTGGTTAAGGGATAGCGGCTATCTTAACCCCGGCTTTTGGATTGATGGTGGTGCGGTAGCACTGTTACCCAAGATTTTAATGGTAGTTGGTTCCTATCTGCTGGCTTGGTTTTTACGCGTTTACTTCCCCTTCACTTGGAGTTGGTCTTTATCCAGTGGACTAATCGCCGGCAGTTCTGGGTTATTCTTCCTCAAGGGAATCTATATTTTTGATCTTCCCCAATGGCCTTTCCGGGTTTTGGGCAGTTCAATTCCCGAATTAGGTAATACTCTCCAGGGAACTGATGCATTAAATCCTCTATTTGCCAGTGTACTGATTCCCATTGTGTTGATGGCATTGCTGCTGGGACATCCTAGTTGGAAATGGTTTGCCATTGGTTCAACTTTAGGTGTAGCAGCGTGCTTAACTACAAGTGCGTTTTTCGAGCCGACAGTTTGGGGATTAGGAAGTGGTAACTTAGCACGTCTTTTCCTCATTGCTAATGCCCTAGTCTGTTATGGACTTGTTCGTTTAGCATTGAAAAACGAAGAGAAAATAGCATAAATGGGGAATAGGGAATGGGGCATTGGGCATAGCGCATGGAGAATCAATTTTTTTAACTCCTAACTCCTAATTCCTAACTCCCAATTCCCTACTCTCCTTACTCAGCACTCAGCACTCAGCACTCAGCAATCAGCACTGTTATGAGCATTACACTTACAGGTACAGTCGAACGTCGTGATATTGGTACAGGCGCATGGGCGTTAGTTACAGAAGAGGGCGTTACTTACGAAATCCTCAGAGGGGCTGACAAAGACCTACTCAAAGCCGGACAAAAAGCAAAAGTTAAAGGGCAGGTGCGTGAAGATATCATGACAACTGCCATGATTGGCCCTGCCTTAGAGGTCAAATCTTTTGAGGTAATTAGTTCTGATTAGCTGTGGAATTTAGAACCTCTTGCAGACGACTTCTAAACTCCCCTTTGGGATGACCTCCTTTTACTTCACCAACAATCTGAAATTCCCCCTCTGGAGAATTGCAGAGGATGTAAGTAGGCCATCCCATTTCTGATTTATCGGGATATTGAGTCAATAAAATCTTGCGATACTTGCGGTAAGCAGTCGTATCTTGCATTTTTACATCGATAAACTCTAAACCCAGTTCTTCAGCCACCTTTTTGTCATAAAAAGACATTTTGTGGCAGATGCCGCACTCTTCTGAAGAGAACTTAATTACAGCTAAACTCATGGGTTGGCTACTCTTTGATTATAAACAAAGTTTTTTAGCATAATGCCATGAAATATTACCATATAGCTGGTCATTAGTGTCAATCTCAGGCTAAAACCCCGATCTAGTATTTTTATCCTTTTTCCTTAATAGTAGTTGTCAAGTTTAAATTAATGGGTTATCGGTAACAAACCAGTGCCGTGTCTACGATGGGCTACACCTACGCCAAAATATCAAGTTGGATGTGTTTATCAGTTCAAATCTATTCACGATCAGGATTTAAGCTTGTATTTAACAATATCCAAATCTCGATTTTTGAAAAAATAAGGTGCGTTAGCTGTCTTTGTAACGCACCATCTATTAGCAATTGCAGATTAATAAATCCACATTCCTTATTCTTCTGGCTCTAAATCGACTTCTTCCTCTTCATCTTCGTCACTAGCTTTAGCGACAGAGTTAGCAGAAACAACAGCGCCTTTATCTAGCTTTTCACGCACTAGTTTCTTGATTTCTTCAGCAAATTCAGGCTTTTCTTCTAGATACTTAATGGCGTTATCTCGTCCTTGGGAGATATTATCGCCGTTGTAACTATACCAAGCTCCTTTGCGGACAATAATGCCAGTTTCTTCTGCTAAGTCAACAAGACAACCCAAGGTAGAAATACCTTTACCAAAAATAATGTCAAATTCCGCTATTCTAAAAGGCGGCGCTACTTTATTTTTGGCGACTTTGACTTTTACACGATTACCAAATTCATCTGTACCTTTTTTCAAGGTTTGAATTCGGCGAATGTCCAAGCGCACCGAAGCGTAAAACTTCAATGCGTTACCACCAGTTGTGGTTTCTGGGCTACCGTAGGTAACACCAATTTTTTGTCGCAACTGGTTGATGAAAATTACTGTACAACCAGATTTACCAATGTTTCCAGTAATCTTACGTAGGGCTTGGCTCATTAACCGCGCTTGCAGGCCAACGTGAGCATCACCCATATCGCCTTCAATTTCAGCACGGGGAACCAATGCTGCTACTGAGTCTATAACTACAATATCAACCGCAGCAGAGCGAACAAGTTGATCGACAATTTCTAAAGCTGATTCGCCAGTGTCAGGTTGGGAAATCAACAAATTGTCAATATCTACACCCAATGCCGCAGCATAAGTAGGGTCTAGGGCGTGTTCAGCATCAACAAAGGCAGCAATACCGCCATTTCTTTGCACTTCGGCGAGCGCGTGTAGCGCTACTGTAGTTTTACCAGAACTTTCTGGCCCATAAATTTCAATTACCCGCCCCTTGGGTAAACCACCACCCAATGCTAAATCTAGGGTAAGCGCTCCACTGGAAATCGTTTCCACCCGCATCCGGGTAGCATCGCCCAAGCGCATGATTGCTCCTTTACCAAAGCTGCGCTCAATCTGGTTGAGCACCATAGTCAGTGCTTTTTGCTTGCCAGAAGTATCGGTGTTGATAGCCATTCCTGCCTCTAATGCCTCTTAATATATGGTTTTAAGGAGTGTTGGTGTCGGAGTTTGAGTAGAACAGATATACTATTTTAACCAGAAAATTCTGGAATAGGACTTCTCAAATCAAAAAAGGGGTGTGACAAGATCGTAACTCGATCGCTACCAGATTAGGGTAGTTTTGCACAATGATACCAACTTGCATTCAGAGATAGCTTTTTTTGGCTGGGTAAGCAAGGGTTTTCAAAGAAAAAATAAATTACCTAAACAACCCTGTCAGTAGAACCGTACTCGTGAGCTTTTGCGAAGGTTGCTAAATTAGGAGCGATCACCATGCCAATTAGCATATCATCGATAGCAGCTTTATCGGGTCGGGGTTAGATATAGAAAGCTTTTAGGGTAGTAGTAAAGGGATTTTCAATGCTTGAAGTGACTTTCAGCTTTGAGAGGCTATGATGTTCAGTCGTACTTGCTGCTTATGAGCTTGACGTATAATTGTACCAATACAGGGGAAAACATCCATCATGGCTAAAGTTAATCTAGATGCTCTGATTCCACGAGAGGATTTTGATGTGGAAGAAAATATTAATCTAGGTAAGAAAAAAGAAACAATTTCTATTGAAGACCTTAAAATAGACTCATTCTTCTTTTCAAACATCAGAAAACCTGATTTTCAAAGAGAAACTAATGAATGGGACAAAAATCGAATTTCTGAATTTATCAAAAGTTTTATTGAGGGCGATTTAATACCAGCAATAATTTTATGGCGAAGTACAGGCGGCTACTTGTTTGTAATTGATGGTAGCCATAGATTAAGTGCTTTATCTGCTTGGGTAAATGATGATTATGGTGATGGTAAAGTTTCAAAACTCTTTTATGATGGGGTAATTTCTGATGAACAACTAGAAATTGCTCAAGAAACACGAAAATTAGTAAACAAAACAGTCGGTTCGTATGATGATTTTAAGTTGGCTTCCACATATCCTGATAAATTTAAACCCGAAGTTGTCAAATATGCTAAAAATCTGGCAGCCTTGGCAATTCAACTTCAATGGGTTGAAGGTGATGCAACTAAAGCAGAAAGTTCATTCTTCAAAATTAATCAACAAGCTGCACCAATAGATAAAACTGAGCTAAAACTCCTTGAATCTAGGAGAAAGCCTAACAGTATTGCAGCGCGTGCAATTATTAGAAGCGGCAAAGGGCATAAATATTGGTCATCTTTTTCAAATGAAACACAACATCAAATACAAGAAATAGCTAAAGAGATTAATGAAATACTTTTTGCGCCTAAGTTAAAGACCCCTATAAAAACTCTGGACATACCAGTTGGAGGAAAACTATATTCATCACAAACATTACCACTAATTTTAGATTTTATTAATGTTGTTAACAATCTTGATTTTAATAATAAGGGAATTAACGATGACTTAACTGGTGAAGCAACAATACAGATTTTAAAGAAGACCAGAAAGATTGTATATAGACTAAATAGTAATCATTCCTCATCTTTGGGGTTACATCCAGTTATATACTTTTACTCAAAAGAGGGACGGCATAGAACAGTATCCTTACTCGCTGTAGTTGATTTTGTAATGGAACTTGATAAAAGACAAAAAATCAATGACTTCATTAAAGTACGAGAACAGTTTGAAGAATGCCTCATAAAATATGATTATTTGATTCAGCAAATTTATTTAAAATATAGGTCTGTTCAAAAAAGCTACAAAGATGTATCAAAATTATTTCAAAAACTTGTAACTAATTTACAAACCGAAAAAGCAATTCATAATATTCTAAATGAAATTATATCTAGCAATGATTTTCAGTACTTGACTATTCGTACAATAAATCAAGAAACTCATTCATCTACACAAGACTTTAATACAAATAAAAAAAGTGAGATTTATATAAAAGATGCATTACAAAATGCACAAAAATGCAAAATTTGTCAGGGTCTTATCCATAGAAACTCAATTTCGATTGATCATATCCAGCGTAAAGAAGATGGCGGATTGGCAAGTGTAGATAACGGACAGATAACCCATCCATACTGTAATACAGGGTATAAAAATTAAGTTATAAAATACATCTGCATTAGATAATTTAGCTAATGGCGAAACTTGATACCACTTCATCCATCACCATTGTTACTATAAACGCCAGTTATCTAGTCTTAGTGAATAATTTAAATCTTGAATTCTTTGATAATGAAATAAATTACCCGTAACTAAAGTTAGATTATGACTGATGGCAATTGCAGCAATCATACAATCGGGATAACCAATTCTTTTTCCGGTTGTCTCTAAATCAGCGTAAATTTTCCCTGCTAATACAGCTTCTGTCAAGTCAAAGGATAATATTTCCTGTGAAGCCAGTATAGTTAAAAATTGCTGAAGACGTTTTTCTTGCTTACGTTTTTGCCAACCTTCTACAATTTCCATGACCGTAATTGCAGAAATTGTATATTTATTAAATTGGCTTAAGTAACTATTGGCTTTGAAAATAATACGAGGATTTACTCGTTTAATAATTTCTGAAAGAATATCCGTATCAAGTAGGGATTTTTCTACTTCATTCATCTGTTCCAGTATATCCTCTTTTTTCCATCGCCTCAGCAACAATTTCATCAACAATTTCTGGAACATCAGCATATAATCCCATTAAAGGATCGTTTTTCTCCTGGACTTCTGCTAAACGTTCAATTACATGACTAATCAATTCTGATAGAGTTGATTGATTGACTATTGCCAGAGTTTTTGCTCGTTCAAAGGTGAGTCTGTCTAGTTCAAGTTCTATTTTTTCCATTATGGTTTTAAACTCTGTTTAGTGATTAATTTAAGTCTAATAGGTTTTTTGGATATTTTCAGTTTGGTTATTCAACAAAATAGCTATCAATTAACGTTATTTGCTAAGATTTGATTAGGCTTTTGCTTTCGTATATCTTTGATGACTCTCGACTTTCCCGACTCTCTGATTCTTGATACAGCGCTTTCAGTTTCTGGATTAACTGACTATATCCGTTTGCTGTTAGAGCAAGATGAACAATTGCGGCAAGTTTGGGTAACTGGCGAAGTTTCCAGTGCTAACAACCATCGCAGTGGGTTGTTTTTTACGCTGCAAGATCCCGATCGCACTGCCGGAATTAAGTGTGTAGTATGGAATAGCCAATTGCCAAAACTCGCCCAAATGCCTATTCCTGGCGAACAGATAATCATTTTGGGCAGTATTCGCGTCTATCCGCAACGGGGAGAGTATCAGTTATCAGTTTGGCAAACTCTACCTGTTGGTGTTGGTTTACAGGCACTGCGCTATCAACAACTCAAAAATCGCTTGCTGGCTGAGGGATTATTCGACGCGCAAAGAAAGCGATCGCTCCCCATTCATCCCCAAACGATCGCTGTCGTCACTTCACCAACGGCTGCTGCTTGGGGTGATATTCAAAAAACCTTGAAGCAAAGGTATCCAGGTTTACACGTTTTATTTTCTCCCGCGACCGTACAAGGTGAGCAAGCACCAGAATCTATTGTCAAAGCAATTGAGCGGGTGGAAAGAGATGGACGCGCCGAAGTGCTAATTTTGTCGCGGGGTGGTGGCGCGGTGGAAGAATTAGCTTGCTTTAATGATGAACGAGTGGTGCGATCGCTTGCTAGTTGTTCCATTCCTGTAATTACTGGGATCGGCCATCAACGAGATGAATCTTTAGCAGATTTGGTTGCAGATGTATGTGTGCATACACCCACTGCGGCAGCAGAAATGGTTGTACCAGCACTTTCAGAGTTGTCTACTGAGCATCGGCAGCGAGTTGTCGCTTTACATGAGGCGGTGCATGACTTTAGGGAAAATGCTGAGAATAAACTGCAAGTATTGCGCAATCGGTTGCGACGTTTGCGCTTAGATCGGCAAGTGCAGCAGGAAGTGGAAAAGCTTGCTTGGAAACGTCAGCATTTGGTGCAAATTACCACGGGGCGATCGCAGCAAGCAACGCAGCATTTAGAATTATTGCGGCAGAAGTTGGCTAGTCTTGACCCGAAAGCGGTGTTACAGCGTGGTTATGCGGTGGTGAGAAGGGAAGATGGAGCGATCGCTCGTTCGGCAGCAGAGTTGGCTGTGGGGCAAGAGTTAATGATTCAATTGGGGCAAGGTGAGGTTAAAGTGAAGGTTATGGAAGTGAACGAACCGCAGAGGCGCAGAGGACGCAGAGAGATTAATGGTTAAACGTAAGGGTGCTTCTAGTTCTGAGGAAGGTTGGAATTATGAGGCGAAGGTTGCTGAAATAGAGGGAATTATTACTCGCATTGAGGCGGGTGAGTTGGAATTGGAAGCTGTGTTTGACCAATTTGCAACTGCTGTGGAGTATTTGCGTCAGTGCGAAGGTTTTTTGCAGCAGCGACAACAGCAGGTAGATTTGTTGATTGAAACATTAAGCCAAGAGTAGATGCCGGAGACTCCAGTTTAAGTCTAGGCTAGTAGTGTGAATATAGAAGTTTGCTTTTTAAGTCAGGACTCAAAATCTCAAATATAAAGCAATACAGTTCAGATAAGCCCAAAACACTTGTAGAGAGGGCGATTTATCGCGTCTCGAAAACCAAAAATTGTTGCCACTAGCCCTTAACTGAACCGTATTGAGATATAAAGAGTTTCTGCCTCCTTGAAGCCAGAATTCTAATGAGGAGTTGGATAAACAGAGAATGACTGATGAAATCATTGATTTGACAAACTGCGATCGCGAACCGATCCACATTCCCAGTTTGATCCAGCCTCACGGGGTTTTACTGGTTTTGCAAGATCCCACGCTGGAAATCGTTCAGGTGAGCAGTAATACTCAGCAAGTTATTGGTCGTCAACCTGATGAATTGCTGGGCAAGCCGATATCAGATTTACTCAATGTCAAGCAGATTAAACTAATTCAACAATGTCTGGCAGAGGATTTTGAGAGTGTTAATCCGCTCAATTTGTCTATCAAACATCAAAATAAATCAATTCATTTTGATGGCATTGTCCATCGTTTAGATACTATTATTCTTCTAGAATTGGAGCCGAAAAAAGCGAAGGAAAAAACAGGCTTTTTTGACTTTTATCAACAGGTAAGAGGAACCATTACCCGCATTCAAAAAGCACCAACGTTGCTAGAAATGTGCCAGATTGTGGTGACAGAAGTTCGGCGAATCACTGGCTTCGATCGCGTTATGGTCTATCGATTCGATCGCGAAGGAGCAGGCAGGGTCATCGCTGAAGATACCAATCAGGAAATGCCTTATTTGGATTTACACTATCCGCCCTCTGACATTCCCAAGCAAGCCCGACAGCTATACACCTTAAATTGGCTGCGGCTAATTCCAGATGCTAGCTACCAGCCTGTCACCTTAATTCCAGCGAACAATCCTTTAACAAATCAACCGTTGGATCTCAGTCTCTCGGTGTTGCGGAGTGTTTCTCCGATTCATCTAGAGTACCTGCAAAATATGGGCGTGACTGCCTCTATGTCTATTTCTCTGATGCAAGATCAAAAGCTTTGGGGATTGATTGCCTGTCACCATTCGTCACCCAAATATATTTCTTACAATATCCGCACCATCTGCGAGTTCATTGGACAGGTCATGTCTGTGGAACTGGCAAATAAAGAAGCAAGTGAAGATATTGATTACAAAAGTCAATTAAAGTCATTACAAACTCAATTTGTCGAAGGCTTGTCTCAGGCTGAGTATTTCCTGGATGGTATGGTGCAAATGAAATCTCAATTACTCAATCTGATCGGCGCCACAGGAGCGGTGATATGTAATGGCGATCAGTATATTCCAGTGGGTAAAACGCCATCGCAGTCAGAGGTTCACGCCTTACTTGATTGGATTAAACCTCAACTGCATCATAACTTGTTTGAGACGGGATCGCTGACGAAAAATTACCCTGCCGCCTCCTTCTTTAAAGCGATCGCTAGTGGCGTGTTAGCTCTGGAAATTTCCAAAGTTCACCACAATTATATTCTCTGGTTTCGTCCAGAGGTGATTCAAACGGTGAATTGGGGCGGCAACCCCAACAAGCCTGTGGAAGTTTTCTCAGATGGCAGTTTAAGAATGTCTCCTCGCAAATCCTTTGAATTATGGCAAGAAACGGTGCAAGGAGCTGCCCTACCCTGGAAACCCTGTGAAATTGAGGTGGTTACTGAACTGCGAAGTCTGATTGTGGGCGTTGTGTTACAGCAGGCAGACAAACTGGCATCGATGAATTTTGAGTTACAACGGAGTAACGAAGAACTTGATTCTTTTGCCTACGTTGCTTCCCATGACCTCAAAGAACCGCTGCGGGGCATTCACAACTACGCTAACTTCTTAATGGAAGACTATGCAGATGTACTAGATAATGATGGAATTGCCAAACTGCAAACTTTGGTGCGGCTGACGCAGCGAATGGAAGACCTGATCAATTCTCTCCTCCATTTCTCGCGGTTGGGACGCGCCGAACTGGTCAGGCAATCAGTGAATCTGCATGAGTTAGTGCCTCAGGTAATCGCCATTTTGACCATTTCCCGACCGCAGAGCGAAGTTGAGTTTCGCATTCCTCAACCCCTGAAGAGCGTTCAAGCCGATCGCGCTCAGATTAATGAACTATTCAGCAACCTGATTAGCAATGCTATTAAGTACAATGATAAACCTGAGAAATGGGTCGAAATAGGTTTTATTGAAGGCAATGGGGAAAGCAAAGTTGCTTCTAATTCTGTAACTTTCTACGTTCGTGATAACGGTATTGGCATCCCCCAAGAACATCTCGACAAAATCTTTCAAATCTTCCGCCGCTTACATGGACGGGATGACTTTGGCGGTGGGACTGGCGTAGGGTTAACCATTGCCCGGAAAATTGTGGAACGTCATGGTGGTAGAATTTGGGTGGAATCTACCCCAACTCTTGGTAGTACCTTTTACTTTACCCTGTCGGCGGAGGCAAATACATGACTCAAATTTCAGCCTCCCCGATCCCGGAAAAACCACTACTTTTAATTGTCGAGGATAGCAATGAAGACTTTGAGACACTGCAAAGATTTCTAGGGCGTTCTACCATTGCGATCGCTATTCAGAGGTGTGTGAATGGAGAACAAGCCTTGGCGTTTCTTTATCGCACTGGTAGCTATGTAGAGCGCAAAAGTGCGCCCCGACCCGGCTTGATTATGCTTGACTTGAACCTACCCGGAACCGATGGACGAGAAGTGTTACGCCGGATTAAACATGATGATAACTTGAAGATGATTCCAGTGGTGGTGTTTACTACCTCTAATAATCCCAAAGATATTGAAGTATGTTATCAATATGGTGTCAACAGCTACATCGTTAAACCAATCAATTTTGCTCAACTGAAAAGAGATATTCAGATGCTTGTGGAATATTGGTTTGAAGTGACGACACTGCCTGATTATCCCAAGGATTAGTCCTAAGTCAGAGATCGCGCATTGTCTTAATTGTTGATGATTGCCAGAAGATTGAGAACTGTATTTGCGGTATTTACTGCCTGACCAAGATTATTCCCATAGCATTTTAGCTCGACTTTATCCACGATTAAGAACTCGGTTTTCTGTATCCGGCAAAAACCCTAACTTTTGAGCAAATAGTTTTTCCAGATTACAGATTAGACCTCTTGCAAAAGTCCCTAACACCCCTCCCTGCAAGCGGGGAGGGGAGACAAAGCGTAGCTTTGGCGGGGTGGGGTTCTTTCTTATTTTTGATTTATGCAAGAGGTCTATTATCGATGAAGTTAAAAAGTAAAACTACTGTCCCATAAGGGTTGCATTCAAAAATACAGCATTTTGCGATCGCACCTCAGAATGTGGATTATATCTTATATAGGACTCCTATTTGATTTTTGAACAAGACTCAGCACGGTATCCTTTCTTTCCTATTCCCTGTTCCCTGCCCACGCAAGTAAATTCTCCGAATCAAACCGGATTCCTATATATATTACTTATTGAGTATATTTGCAATTGTGATAATGGCGATCGCATTCAGTTTATATATGTCCTGCCATTGGTCTAATATTATGCTGAGTAAAAAATTTATTATTCAGACTGCAAAGTTTAGGGAACTGAGAGAAAGAGGGTTTTAAGACTTTTACATAGATGCAGTCCGACAATAATAACTAAGGGACTTCCAAGAAATAAATTATCCAAATAAATATAGACGCATACTCCTACAAAGAAGCAAGCTAGCAAAAGCGTCTCCAAGAGTTGCGCCTACTCTACGAGAACGCCAAAGGCGAAGCCGCAGGCTACCACTCCAGACACAGAGAACACAGAAAAAGGAGAAATAAAGAGGGTTGTTTCGTCAGTTTTGGGAAATTTTTTTATTTAGAAATCCCTAATGAATCAGATATAGCAACCGAATTTAAACACGAGAATATTACAAGATTAAAATTTCCTAATTATAAGCTTTACAGCGATTTTATTTCTCCCAAATGATTTAGGATTGCTATTACGATCTTCATAGAAAATTTGTATTATTGAATGAATATTTATAGATTATTCTGTGGCAAAAGTGATATAAATTTTATAAGTAAGTTAATAACTAATTTATACATTAAAACTATCAAATAAGTGAACGCAAAGCAGATGTAAAGAGCGAATCAATAAATCTATAAAATATGTTAAAATCCTGGTATAATCAGGGTTTTAGCATTTTTTGAAAAATGTCAATTTTCTATGCCAACCTGCTGAATGTGGGTTAACATCTACTTGATTAATTAATTCACAATGTCTCAGCAACAGCGCGCTCTCTTAATTGTCGATGATTCCCCAGAAGATCGAGAACTCTATCGGCGGTATTTACTGCGCGATCGCGAATATTCTTACACTATCCTAGAAGCAACGCTGGGACAACAGGGGCTAGAACTTTGGCAGCAACATCAGCCCGATGTAGTATTGCTTGATTATCGATTGCCCGACCTAGACGGACTGGAATTTCTGGCACAATTGCAACCCTCGTCGAGCCAACAGCCTTGCCTACCCGTGATTGTCGTCACTGGACAGGGCAATGAGGCGATCGCAGTTAAGGCGATCAAAGCGGGCGCACAAGATTATCTTGTCAAAGAGCAAATTACCCCAGAAGGGCTGCAAATAGCGGTCAATGGGGCAATTGAAACAGTGCAGCTACGCACCCAACTACAACAGCGGATTGAACGAGAGCGCGTAGTCTCACATATTACCCAGAAAATTCACCAATCGCTAAATCTGGATGAAATTCTTCAGACAACTGTAGCCGAAGTGCGAGAATTTCTGCACACCGATCGCGTCTTGGTTTTTCAGTTAAAACCTGATGGTAATGGGACAGTAGTAGCAGAATCGGTTGGGGAAAAGTGGCGATCGCTGCTTGACTCTACTATGTACGATCCCTGCCTCGCAAAAAACTACCTTGCATGGAATCCATTGGAAACTGTCAGCTACGATACCGTCTTTGTCGAAAATTATATCCAACGCTATCGTCAGGGTTACGTAACGGCAATATTTGATATTCAGCATAGCAGTATCGATCCCTGCCACGTTGAATTGTTGGCTCAGTTTCAAGTGAAAGCTAATCTGGTCGTGCCGATTATTTACGATGACCACTTTTGGGGGTTGCTAATTGCTCATAACTGTGCCATCCCTCGAAAGTGGCAACCCTTAGAGATCGACTTGCTCAAAGAACTGGCGATTCAAGTTGGCATTGCAATTCGCCAAGCGGAACTCTATCAGCAGGCACAAAATGAACTGACCGAGCGCAGACGGGTAGAAGCAGAATTACGGGAGAGTGAAGAACAGCTGCGATTAGCACTATCAGCTTCGCGGATGGGAACGTGGAACTGGAACATCCAAACGGGAAAAATTTCCTGGTCGGATAACCTGGAAGCCTTGTTTGGACTGGAACCAGCAGAATTTGACGGTTCATTCGAGATGTTTGCCGCGCGAGTCCACCCTCAAGATCGCGATCGCGTGCTGACAGCCGTCGAGCTTGCTGTCGCCACCGGAGAAGACTATGACATTGAATTTCGGGTAGTGTATCCCAACGGGAAAATTCGCTGGGCATTAAGCCAGGGTAAGGTGCTCTACGACCAACAGGGGCAACCAATTCAGATGGCCGGTATCGATTTAGATATCACCGAACGCAAACAGTCAGCCGAAACTCTGCGCGAGAGTGAGGAACGTTTTCGGCAGCTTGCAGAAAATATTGATGCGGTGTTCTGGATCAAAGAAGTGTCGGAAAATCGAATCAGCTATGTTAGTCCTGCATATAAACGACTATGGGGATTGAACCCGCAAGAATTGTATCAAGGACAACAAATATGGATCGATCGCATCCATCCAGAGGATCGAGAATCTACAGACAGAGCGTTTCATGAAAAAGCTGTCGCCGGGAAATTTGATGAGGAATATCGGATTATTTTACCCAATGGTAATATTCGCTGGGTTCACGATCGCTGCTTTCCCCTGCGAGATGAAACAGGAGAGATTTATCGGTTTGCCGGGATTGCCGAAGACATCAGCGATCGCAAACAGGCAGAGCAAGCTTTGCGAAACAGTGAAGAACGCCTGCAAATGGCACTGGAAGGTTCTGGTGGCGGTCTATGGGATTGGAACATTATTACTAATGAAGATTATTTAAGTTCCAGATGGCTGGAAATGCTCGGATATGAAAAAGGAGAGTTACCGGATGACTTTAGCAGTTGGCAGCGACTAATTCATCCTGACGATAAAGTTTGGGTGATGGAACGGTTGAATGCCCATCTTCAGGACGATTCGGTGTCTTACAAATTTGAATATCGGATCTTAACCAAGTCTGGGGAGTGGAAATGGATTGCCAACCACGGAAAAGTGGTTTTGCGCGATCGACAAGGCAATCCCCTGCGAATGGCAGGCATCCATCATGATGTCACAGATCGCAAACAGGCAGAGCTTGCTTTGCGCCAGAGTGAAGAATTTAAGAACCGCATTTTAGAAAGCAGTACTGACTGCATCAAGGTATTAAGCCTCGATGGGCGGCTGCTGTACATGAATACAGGTGGACTGTGTTTAATGGAAATTGATAACTTAAATTCCTATCTGAATACTGAATGGCTCTGTTTCTGGGAAGGCAGTTATCGGCAGCAGGCAGAGGAGGCACTTGCTGCCGCTAAAACAGGCGAAGTCAGCATTTTTCGCGGATACTGCCCAACTGCAAAAGGCACTCCGAAATGGTGGGAAGTGGTCGTTAGCCCGATCTTGGATGGCTCTGGGCAGCTGGAACGAATCTTGTTGATTTCACGAGACATTACCGATCGCAAAAAGATAGAACTCCTGTTGCAGGAGAGCGAAGCCCGGTTGAAATTGGCGTACAAAGCTACGCAATCGGGATTATGGGACTGGGACATTATCCGCAACAGAGCTCATGTATCTGAAGAGTACATTAATCTGTTTGGGCTTGACCCAACCACAAAGGAAATCACCTATGAACTGTGGTTAAGTATCTTGCACCCAGACGATCGCACCTCAGCCAATGAAACGGTGACTAACACTATCCAGCAACAGCAAGAACACTATGAAGATGATTTCCGCATTATACATCCTGATGGCATTCGCTGGTTAGCGGCTAGAGGTCAGGTTTTCTATGATGTTGCGGGCAATGCGGTACGGATGGTAGGCAACGTCCGAGATATCACCGCTCGCAAACAAGCTGAAATCGAACGCGATCGCCTATTTCAACTAGAACAAGCAGCCAGAGCCGAAGCCGAACGCGCTAATCGAATCAAAGATGAGTTTTTGGCTATTCTCTCCCATGAATTGCGATCGCCTCTCAACCCGATTCTCGGCTGGACAAAACTGCTGCAAACCCGCAAATTTAGTGAAACGAAAACGGCTGAAGCTTTAGCTACCATCGAACGCAACGCCAAACTACAAACTCAACTGATTGATGACTTGCTCGATGTAGCCAAGATTCTCCGGGGCAAACTCAGCATCGATGCGGCTCCTGTAAATTTGGCATTTGTAATTGAATCTGCGCTCGACACAGTAAATACAGCAGCCCTTTCCAAATCAATTGTGTTGCATTCAGTACTGCCGAATATTGGGCAAGTCTCTGGAGATTCCAACCGCCTTCAACAAATCGTTTGGAATTTACTTTCCAACGCGATCAAGTTTACTCCCAAAGGCGGACGGGTAGAAACCAGATTAGAGCGAGTTGACGATCGGGTACAGATTATCGTTAGTGACACTGGTAAAGGCATTAACCCAGATTTTCTCCCGTATATTTTTGAATCATTCCGTCAAGAAGATGTCTCAATTACTCGCAAGTATGGCGGGTTGGGATTGGGGTTAGCGATCGTCCGGCAGTTGGTTGAGGCCCACGGTGGCACCATCACGGCTGATAGTCCAGGTGTTGGCTTGGGAGCCACCTTTAGAGTCCAATTGCCACTGCTGAATGTTGAACCGGAAATCAAGCAGACAGATGAGTTGCCACAACCAGCACTCGAACTCACCGGGATTCGAGTCCTTACAGTTGATGATGACGCCGATGCTCGTGAGCTAATAACAGTATTGCTTGCTGAATACGGCGCGCAAGTCCTGACTGTTGCCTCTGCGACAGAGGTTTTAGCAAACTTAGAATCCTTTCAACCCGATGTCTTAGTCAGTGATATTGGGATGCCCGAAATCGATGGCTATTCTCTGATTCAACAGATTCGCGCTTTAACTCCCGAAAAAGGGGGAAAGATTCCCGCGATCGCTTTGACTGCTTATGCTAGAGTTGAAGACTATCAACTAGTGATAAGCAGTGGCTATCAACTGCACGTTACCAAGCCTCTCGATCCAGAAGAGTTAGTTCAAGCTGTGGTAGTACTTGCACGCAGTAAACAAAACCATCCCATTTCTCAAAATGATTCGGTTTAACCTTCAATCAACACCTGTGTTTGGATTGACCTTTAAAAGTACTTCTCGAATAATGGCGGAAGACTCCTTGGCAGAGAGTGCCTCCTCTTTGAATCGTGCCGCCAAGGTTTGATTGCGAACCTCCATCCTTGAAGCCATACGATGTGATAAAGAAGCTTTCTCTTCCAATGCCCTCAAAGCGATCCATAGTGCATCTTCCACCTTATCATACTGCGTGGCCAGCAAAGTTTCTGCTGAATAAGCATGACCCGTGCGGCAGCGGAAGCGCAACAAATTTCCCTCTTCGAGTTCCCAGAGGATACCGCCGCAGTCAGGACAGCCAAAGGTTGATGGTTTACCAGGTCGATTGCTTTCGTTTTCTACTGCTTCCAAATTCAATTGCACTATTTCAGTTTCAAACTCTATCTCGCTAGGTACTGGGTTTTCCGGTTGTACTTTCATTGGTGTATTAACTAGAGCTACTAAAGTAGAAGGAATATCTGAAAGTGGCAGAATATGGTCAATATCCTCTACGTTCTCGATCGCATTACGTGGCATATCAGGATACAAAGCATCGTCAGGATTTTGGACAATTGCCACACCGCGCCGCATTTTTACAGCCATTAGTCCCGCCGTGCCGTCGTCAAGCAGACCTGTTAGTAGCACAGCAATCACTCGCTGCCCATAAGTTCGCGCTGCACTGCGAAACAATGGATCGATAGCAGGACGACAACGGTTTTCTTTTGCACCCCGCGTCAAACGCAAATATCCTTTTTCTACCAGTAAATGGTAGTCAGGCAAAGCGACATAAATCGAACCACGAACAATAGCTTCGCCGTCCTGAGCGTGAGACACTGGCAAGTTGCCAGCACGACTTAATATTTCTGGCAGAAAACTCTTGCTGTGACTGGATACATGAAGGACTATAATTACAGCAGCATTGAGATCGGGCGGCAAATGCTTGACTAGATAAGTCAGCGCCTCAACTCCACCTGCTGATGTTCCAACGACGATAATATTCTGTTCAAGCATTAATGTAACAATTTGACTAGTATAGCAGCGTGGGCAACAAAAGCACATATACCGCCAGTCTTAACATTAACGCAGCCAAAGAATTTGCTCACCTAGCTTTGAGAGGATTATATTCTTTTTTGAGGAATAGGATTTTAGCTCGACTTTATCCAAAATTAAGAACTCGGCTTTCCTTATCCGGCAAAAACCCTGGCTTTTTGGCAAATACTTTTTCCATGTCACTGATTTCCGGTCAAGTCCAAAAACTAAAACTATCGTCCCTCAATGGTTTCAGTATCAGGTTTTGGGTTTCATAAAAATGGATAAAGTCGAGTTAAGAATCCTTGATTTTTTTAGTTGAACAAAGTTAAACCAACCTATAAATATTTGATTTTTTCAGAATAATAAAAGAGCGCTAACTGGGTACTCAGAAATGCTTTGATTATTTGGGCTTTGGCTAGTTGTCTAGTGGGGAGATTGGTGATTTTAAATTGTATAACTTGAATAGCTGACTTTTCACGTTATGTGGAAAAGCGCACGAAAAACCTAACCCTCTAACCCCCTTCCCGATGCTCTAAAGGTGAAAATTCAAAGTCTCTCTCCTTTTAGGAGAGAGATTTAGAGAGAGGTTTTCCAGATACCGTGAAAAATCAGCTTAAATAGACGCGATCGCATTTCTAAAAAAATATAAACATTAATAATCCTTAATAGTTAATACTATTAAGGATTGTTAACATGAGCAAAAACTGCTCACAAACCTGATTTTTCCTTAAAAATCATCGAGAAACTGACTAAGGCGACTGATTACGGGGTCAACCTCTTGAGGAGGGGTAGCAACAGTATAAGAAGTATTATTTACTACTTCTAATTGAGTTGGAGACGGAATGAACGAGCGATCGTTGACGATGAGCGCCAGTTGTGCAACTTGTTGAGAAAGTTGCAGTAGATGATGTTCCATCGCCTCCAAACGATTAGATCCCTTGGCAAAAAAACGTTCCTCAAGTCCAGCCACTTGACGTTGCAGTTCACCGATTTGTTGATCGATCGGTGTATTTACTGCTGTTTGTGGAGCAGGTTGTACAGTTTCCGGTACACATAAAGATTGCCACAAGGCTTCTTTACAGAGATCGCTGAAAGTCTTGTCTGGTTGTTTTTCCAAATAACTTTCTACTTGCGCTAACAAGCTTTCATCAGCAAGCTCTGGGTTGAACGTGACGGATTTAACTACCTTTTTTGACCATTGGAACATCAGCTTTATGCCCTAGCAGCGCGATTGGAGGATAATTGTGCCTCTCCATAAATATACTGCCCCAAAGCATTCGCCTGACGGGAAGGTGCTGCTAAATGAGCATTAATCTTTGCTTCTTTGAGCAGACGTTGAACGTCGTCCCAGAAGAACTCACCGCCGCCGCCAGTAAGAATCACATCGGTGACGCGTTCTGGCAACCAGGCTAGCACACGGCTACAGATTTCGCGCGAAAACATCTCTGTGAGGTTGGGAAGAAAATCATCTAGGTTGGTGGGCTTGCTAGCGCCTTTAGGACGGTAAAAGCGTTCACCTCTAGGTTTGTTGACAGCGGAAATCAGTGCTAGAGATTGACTATCTGCTCCCTCGATTTCGGCAGACACCAATTCATAAAACTTATTCATCCCGAAGTCTTCGCTCTTAGAAGCACCTCTGGCAAAACGGAAGTTATCTACCATCAAAAGATCGACGGTTTGATGACCAATATCGACGATCGCCACCGATATTTTTGTAAAATCGGGACTACCAGGGTTTTTCTTGGGTTGAGCTTCAGACCATAACAGGCTGCCGTAGCCTTCTGGCATGACCCATACCTTACTGACGTTCAGCGACACAGATTCGCCTCGGAAGTTCAACACGTGAGGGCCACCTACTTGGCTAATCAATTGTGCTTTTTCTTTTTCAAATTGCTCTAAGGAAAGAAAAGGCAGACCAAGTACAACTGAGATATCGTCTCTGAGTTTGAAGTAGCCAGCACTTGCTAAAACTTTTACCAGTGCAGCTTCTACCTTAGATTGTCCGACTCCTAAATTCGCCCCAAAATCGGCTGCCAGTTGACCAACAGCATATCCATTTCCTTGATACTCCAGCCACAAATCCATTAAGGGGTCAGTAGCTCTGGCTTCAAAAACACCACCGCGTACTTGTTCGATTGACATCTGCTTGACGTTGGCAGGTACGAACACCACACTGCCTGGTTCGCGACTCACACAAGTTTTTGTGGAAGTTCTGCCTAAATCAACACTGAGAATGGTTTTCCCAGAACCACCGGCTGGCTTGCTAGTGGGAGGATTATTATTAACAGCATTGATAGGAGTAGATGCTAACGGCTGCCTATTCATGGGTATAGCAGCAGCATTGATAGGGGTAGCGGCGGAAGGTTGGTCTGTCATGAAAGCTCCTAGTTCAAACTTAACTGTAAAAAGTTGTCATGCTCATCTTACAAAAATGCGAGCAACCAGAAATTCTAGGTTGCGTCAAGTGTAGCTAGAAATACGCCAAAAATTAATTCCGGCGATACCTCTGGTAAGCTCTGCCAACGCACATCTAGTATTATTTGGCATAGTGTAGGCGAATTTTGGCCAGATGTAACCCCTGCTTTCACTGCTTTCAAACCAAAAGCGTCCGTGTTTCATCTTCTAGTGCGTCTAGTGCGTCTTAACTGGCGCTTGAATATCCAGAAAACAAATGCTAGAACCAAACCGCCAAGCACGATTTTAGATACAGGAGCAAGGTACTTGTCCACAAGTTCATACTGACTACCCAATATGTATCCTGAGTATGTTAACAAACCCACCCAAGCAGCGCTACCTAACGTTGTGTAAACCAAAAATGGTAGCAAAGGCATATTGCTAATACCTGCGGGAACAGAAATTAAGGTGCGGATTCCTGGCACAAGACGACCAATTAATACTGCTGTTCTACCTTGTCGGTCAAACCACTCTTTGGCTTTGGTAATATCTTTACTGGATATAGCCAGCCATTTGCCATACTTGTCAGCCCAAGCTTTCAAACGAGTTTCACCCAAAAACTTACCCGGATAGTACCAAATAAGTGCGCCCAATACAGAACCCAAAAGTCCTGCGAAAAATACACCAATAATATTCAGCTTTGCCTCTCCTGGTTGATATGGACTTGCTGTAAATCCAGCTAGTGGCATAATCAATTCTGAAGGAATGGGGGGAAAAAGATTCTCTAAAAACATTAGTAAGGCGATTCCCCAATAGCCAAAATAGTTGATAGTATTAGTTATCCATTCAAGCATTGAGTTAATTCCTGAAATTGCTGGACTAGTCTTGTTGCTAAATTCAGCTTTAGCTTTTTTAAAGGGTAATTATTCTCGCTTGCTACAGTCAAGGGAATTGGGCTGCACTAAAAATTGCCATCATAACTGAAAAATAGAGTCAGACAAGTAGAAGCTAGGTGCCTGTTTCATTAATGTTGAGAGTTAGAAAAGTTCGTAAGTAGCTCTACCTTTGAGATTGAACGATTTATCGCTCACTACAAACCTCACAAAATTAATCAAACGAACTACTAGGTTTTGTTTTCTAATTTTTTAGATCCCCCTTAGCCTGCTTTTTTAAAGGGACTAGGAAGGATCTAAAGATTTGATGGCAAATTTAAAAACATATTCTAGGTTTTCTGCTGAAGTTGAGACTGTGGGGTAGCACCGGGAGAGAAGGGAGAAAATTTCACCTTGTCCCCCTTGTCCCCCTTGTCTCCTATTCTTCTAGACTGTGGGGGTCAAAGATTGTACCCTTGGTTCCGATTGCCAGTCTAAGGGATTCCAAACTCGGTCTTCCAGCGCCATCTGCTCAATTAAACTTGCAAGTCTCAAGGCTTTAAGAGCTTGTTCGCCACCTACTGAAGGTTGATTGCCACCGTGTACGCAGTTGACAAAATGTTCCAATTCTGCACTTAGGGGTTGAATATTGCTGGTGTAGACTTTTTCAATTACACCGTCTTGCCTGTAAAGTACTTGTCGGTGGTCGGTGAGAGAATTGGCAGCCGTTTGTCGGTGAATCAAAATTTCATTCTTGAGAAAATCTGCCTCAGTAAATGAATTTTTGCAATGGGCGACAATTCGGCGAATTTTGCGGTGAGTGACTTTACTAGCAGTCAGAGTAGCAACAATACCATTGGCAAACCCCAAGGTGGCGGTTACGTAATCTAAATAACCAGAGTCTAGGGAGCGAGTACCGCTAGCAGTCAATTTTGTGACTGGGGAAGCAGCTAATTCCAAAAGTAGGTCGATGTCATGGATCATTAAATCCAGCACAACTGAAACATCGTTTGCCCGATCTGAGTAAGGACTCATTCTGTGGGCTTCTAGCGCCAGCAATTCCTCTGTTTTTAGAACTTGGCTCAGTTCTTTAAAAGCTGGGTTAAAACGCTCAATATGACCTACTTGCAGGATACATCCAGACTCAGCTGCGGCATTTACTAAAGACTCTGCCTCAGAAATACTGGCTGCGATCGGTTTTTCAATCAAAACATGAATTCCCGCTAACAGACAGTTGATGCCCACGGCATAGTGCAGACGGGTGGGAACAGCTACACAAACTGCTTCCACAAGGGGTAGCAGATCGCAATAATCTTCAAAAAAACGCACCTTGTACTTGCTGGCAGTTTCTAATCCTCGCTCGACGTTAATATCTGCCACTCCGACTAGTTCAACATCTTTCATTGAACTCAGCACGCGAGCGTGGTGTTGTCCCATGTTACCCACTCCAATCACGCCTATGCGGATTGGTCGTGGCTGGTTGCGCTGTGTATATGGATTCGGTTCTGCCACTGACATGCTATTTTGCACTATTATTCTCTCCTCAACCACCAAATTTAGAGACGCTACGGCCGTTGGCGTTTATACTCGAAAGCCGGTTACGATCCGTCTAAAACCATCCAGATGGTAACATAGAGCCTATGTTTATGAAGAATTTCAAAGTTTGCGATCGGTTCCCGTAATCTAAATATCTTTTGTATAGATATTTCGAGTTTGCTCTTTCTCCAAAAATATATGTATTTTTATTAACTTTAAACGTTCCAGTACAGCTTAAGTATAAATTCTCCTTGGCATCGCTTTCTGGCGTCTTGTTAAGGTTTGATGCAGTTATTTGAAATCCAAAATTTGCAACCGAGATGAAAGCTGTAATTTTGTTATCTGGGGGATTGGACTCTTCCACAATTCTGTACAAAGCTCAAGCTGATGGCTGTGAATGTCATGCTATTTCCTTTGATTACCAGCAGCGACATCGACGAGAGTTACAGTCAGCGTTCAGTGTGGCTCAAAAAGCTGCGATCGCAAAACATCAGGTAGTTAACTTTGACTTACGACAATGGGGCGGTTCGGCCCTTACCGATAATGCCATTGATTTACCCCAAGAGCGATCGCTGGATGAAATGTCTCAAAATATTCCTGTCACATACGTTCCGGCTCGTAATACCATCTTTTTAAGTTTTGCTCTTAGTTATGCCGAAGCGATCGCCGCAGAGCGCGTCTATATCGGCGTTAATGCCCTCGATTACTCAGGATATCCTGATTGTCGCCCCGACTATATCCAAGCAATGCAGGAAGTTTTTCGCTTGGGAACTAAACAAGGGCGTGAGGGACAACCAATTAAGATTGTTGCACCCCTAATCAACCTGAAAAAAACCGAAATCATCCAACTGGGGAATCAATTGGGAGTTCCTTGGGAATTAACTTGGTCTTGCTATACAGGTGGAGATGTTGCCTGTGGTGTGTGTGATTCTTGTCGCTTACGGCTAGCAGCTTTTGCCGAATTGGGACTTGTCGATCCAGTGGCGTATGCACAGTAGAGGCATTTGTCATTGGTCATTTGTCATTTGTCATTAGTTATTATCCCCAGCCCCTCTGCTCCCCTGCTCCTCTGCTCTCCCCTCTTCCTCTAACCGTCGCAGTTGAATTTGATGCAGGCGTGGGCCAACAATTGAGATCACAGTGAATTCAAGATTTTGATAACAAAAGATTTCGCCTTTGGCCGGAATTTTCTGTAACTCATACAGCAAAAAGCCCCCTAGTGTTTGGTATTCTCTGGTCAGGGGCAAATTGAGATGCAAAACTTCATTGAGGTCTTCAAGGTTGATTTGTGCTTGCACTAAAAATTTATGCTCATCTAACATCTGAATCAGCAAGTCGTCATTGCTCTCAGGTTCGCTGGGATCGCCAATAATTTCAGCAATCACATCTTTGATTGTCACTAGTCCCACAGTAGAGCCAAATTCATTCACTACCATCACCATAGCGGGTTTCTCTTGCTGCATCATGGGCAAAAGTTCACTCAAGGGGGTGTGTTCTGGAACAAACCGGGCGGGACGCATCCAAGGTTGGATCTGTGTCTCTAAACTGAGGTTTCCGACTGCCAAAGGTTGTGCCAAATCTTTAAAATAAACAATACCGCGAACATCGTCTAAAGATTCACCAATCACCGGATAGCGAGAGTAACCAGTAGAAGCCATTTCCCTGAGTAATGTCTGGAAGGTAGCATCTTTTGGCAGTGTGATAATACTGGTGCGCGGGATCATCACATCTTGCGCCATCACATCCCCAAACTCAAAGACATTATTGAGCAATTCTCGCTCTGCACGCTGTAAACCAGTAGACCCCCATTCTGTAGAGATAATCAGTTGTAATTCTTCGGGAGTTACAGGCGGCCGCCAGCCTTGGCCTGTGTATTGGATGCCAAAAATCCGTAATAAAAAACGAGTTGATTGGTTAAGAATCCAGATGAAGGGGCCAAAAAAACGCACGATCGCTTTTACTGGAGGCCCCAAAAACCTCGCTAGCTGTTCTGAGTACAGCATGGCTAAGGATTTGGGACATAGTTCTCCGATCACAATTTGCAAATAGGCAATTAAGAAAAAGGCGATAGGAATTGATAGGGAATGGGCGAGGAAGCTAGTCATCCCACTGGGTAAAGGCCAGGATCTCAACCAGGCCTTCACCAGCACAACAATCGTACTTTCGCCAATCCATCCCAGTGCCAAACTAGAGAGGGTAATGCCTAACTGGGTGGTAGATAGCAGTCGGTCAATACTGCGTTGTAACATTTCTACAGCGATCGCGGGAATATCCCCAGCCTTAACTAGCTGGTGAATACGCGATCGCCGCACACTCACCATCGAAAATTCCGCCGTCACAAAAAAGGCATTTATGGCAATCAGTAGTAGCACTGATAACAACCGCAGCGCCACTTCTATCAAACTTAAATTAGGAAAACCACTCACCGCCAAAGCTCGTGTAAAACTCACGTCCTCCATTTAGGGGGATTGGGGACTGGGTATTGGGTATTGGGTATTGGGTATTGGGTATTAGGTAATGAAAAAGTATTCCTAAATATTTATTTCCTATTACCCAGTCCCCAGTCCCCAGTCCCCAGTCCCCAGTCCCCAGTCCCCAGTCCTCTCCTACCTTTCTACAGGAATATTCGATGCCTCTAGCTTCAATTGTTGAGCGGGATAATCAGTGAGAGCAAGTGATATTTTCTTGACATCATCAAGTAAAGCTGTAGGAATGCTTACTGTACCTGAAAATGCTGGCCCATTTACAGGCAATTCTGTTGGTAAACCCTCTGTACTTGCACTCAGGGTTCGTCCTTTGTCATCAGTAACATCTAAAAAACTATACAAGAAGCGCACAGAATCCTTACCTTTGTTCTGCATTTTCACTTTCAGTAGTAAATCACCACCAGAGTAGCGAGCAGATTGTACAGTCATTGTTACACCCTGACTTTGGGCAGTAACCGGAAAACCTGGTAGGGGCTTTTCTTCAACTACTTCTGGGGGTTTTTCCTCTGGCTTTTGCTTGCTGCTGTTGGTTTCTTCATCATCTTCTTCGGGCTTTTCCGATTTAGCGGCTTTAGTCTTACCCTCAATTCGCGCCTTGACTATTTTCAGAATTTCTTCCTCTTTTAATAGCACTAGCCCTCCCTGTTGAGAGCTATTTGCCTTATTGCTGGCAAATTTAGTTGTAGGACGCCCATCTGGTGTAGTCACGCCTTTAAGTGCTGAACTCCCCAGTTCAAAGCCCAATAACGCGCTCACAGAACCTGCTCCCATCATCAGAATTAACAAAATCAAAGTAAGAAGTACAGTAGAATTTATTTTCATCGCTGACAAGCTATCACAATAGAATGCTGGTCTATTTAAGAATAGTGAAGCTTTTGACCTCAATCCTTAAAGGAACTTAATCAATATTAGTTTGCACTATATCTATGATCAAATTATGTAGTATAAAAATCTAATAAACTATTGTCCAGTATTCACACGTGGTAAATTTGTGCTATATTCATTGAATTGGCTAAACTCAGTGCGTGAGGTATTTTGCTCGCTCTAAATTTAGTAAATAAGGTTGACCTAAGAGTTGAAGTAATTTTCTCGTAGCAACCCACACACCAAAAAACAAGCGCCTTTGGCCGATTGGGGAGGCAACGAACTCATAATTCGTCTTCAGGCTGGTTCGATTCCAGCAGGGCGCACTGAATCATAAAAAATGGGCATGGGGCATGGGACATTGGGCATGGTTTATTCTCCTTGTACCTGCATTTTCCCACTCCCCACTCCCCAATCTTACCGAGATGGTAATGTTTCAAACCTGAATTCTGTTCCTACTTTGAGTTTGTTGCTATAGCGAGGAGACACGAGCAACGATGTGTCATAAGGATTTGGTAAATCAGGAGTACGAATATAAGGATCGTTGCCAACTTGCTGAGTCAGGGCATCATGATATAAAGTATTAACCAAATTGGCGTCGCGGGCAATTTCATTTTCTGGGAAGGAACCACCGAAACCAGAACCAGATCCGAAAAATGAGTCTAGCTGACGCTTGAGGCTGCTACTATTTTCGTAGAAATTGCGATCGTGACGAAAATAAGCTCGTTCAAATACATCATTCATAGTTTCAGAATTGGGTGTTGCCGTTTGGGCAGATGCAATAGAGGGAAAAGCAATACCAGCAGCAAGCAGCACCAATAAACCACCAAAGGTTTTAAATTTTATACGCACGTTTTTGACTCCTCAACTTTTGCTTTGGGCGAATCTTAATTTATGCTGAAGTTCAGAACTCTGATGAGTTCAACCTTTGGTGTAGCACAACTTTTAATGTTTTGTAATGACGTATCCTACTGAAACTCTTACCCACTCAGATATTTGGGCAACCACTTCGGATTTGACCACTTTACGCCACAAGTTACTAGATTTATTTTGCCAACTTGCTTATCAAGAGGGTGATTTTCTCTTATCTTCTGGGCTGCGTAGTTCTTATTACGTCAATAAGACACAGGTAACACTCCATCCTCAAGGTGCTTTAGCAGTCGGACGATTACTATTTCCTTTATTACCTGTAGATACACAGGCTGTAGGTGGTTTAACAATGGGAGCCGATCCAATTGTGACAGCAGTGAGTATAGTTTCTGTTTATGAAAACCGCCCAATACCAGCGCTGATTATTCGCAAGGAAGCCAAGGGTTATGGAACAAAAGCTTATATAGAAGGCCCCAGTTTACCAGAGGGCGCAAAAGTAGTAGTTTTGGAAGATGTAGTCACAACTGGGCAATCTGCTCTAAAAGCGGTTGAGCGTCTTAAAGATGCAGGTTATACCGTAAATCAAGTAATTTCACTGGTAGATCGACAACAAGGGGGAGGTGAGTTGTACCAGTCAGCAGGGTTGAAGTTTGAAACTTTGTTTTCGATTCAGGAAGTTCAAGAACGCTATCGACAACTTGCAAATTCATGAACTAAAGGAGATAAATATGCAAGCAACAGTATCCACACTAACACAAGAAAAAGTTGATAAAGCTGTGAGCGCAATTCTTGAAGTACTAGGAAAGCCAGAAAATGATTTACACCACAAAGCGTTAACAGCTTTTCAGAGTGGCGATTATCAAACTGTAAAGAGACTGGCATCTACTAACTTGACTGATGATTATTGCAAAGCTTTGGGATATCTGGGAGGAGCGCTGAAGTTGACTCCAAACACTGATACTATTTTGGCGGAATCGGCTCGTAGTGCAGCTGAATTTGTCAAAGAAAAAGCATTGCAGCACCTTGGTCTTAAGATCGCTGATGCTTTGAATTAATCAATGCAATGAGCTTGCGCGATCGCTCTTTCGATGGCGGTATTGTACTTATACCAATTCAATTAATGATTGCAACACATTCTTGGGTAAAGACGCGACGCCAGTCGCTACAACGGGGGGAACCCCCGCAACGCGCTGGCTCATGAATCGCGTCTCTACAAATGGTGTGTTTGTCGCATTCTTTTTTCAAATTGGTATTACTTTTTTCGGCTTCTTGTAGTAATAAAAGAGGGATTACTTCATCGGTAAGGTGAGGGTGAACGCTGTTTGACCAGAAGATGTTAAGTCAAGAGTAAGGTCGCCACGATGTGCCCTGGCAATTTCTCGGGCTAGGCTCAGTCCTAGTCCGATTCCTTCTACCTTGCGGTTACGTGAGGGATCGCCGCGATAAAATCGGTCAAAAATGCGATCGCGATCGCTTAGGGGAATATCTTTTGATGTATTGACAATGGTGACGTGAAGAGTTACTGGAGTTTGATGAGCGCGAATTTGTATCCAGCCGTTGGTGAGATTGTATTTAATTGCATTACTAAATAGGTTTTGCAAAACTTGAATTAAAAGATCGCGATCGCCTTTTATCCACAACCCATTAGTAAAGTCAGTTTCCACAGTCAAATGGGGAGCTAGCATTTCCACATCTTCTAGCATCTCCATCAGCAATTCAGACATATCCACTTCAACCAGATACAAGCTCATTTTTCCGGCATCTGCCAGAGATAGCAACAAGAGTTTTCGCATAATTCCACTCAGGCGGCGCACCTCATCTAACAAATTGCTTAGGCGCTGTTGTACTTCACTACCGGGATCGACTTGTTGGAGTGTTCGTTCTAGTTCGCCTTGCAAAATAGTCAGTGGGGTTTTTAGTTCATGAGCCGCATCACCACTAAAGCGGGAAGCTTGGGTAAAACTACGTTCCAAGCGTGACAACATCAGGTTAAACACCTGAATCAGTTCGACAAATTCAACATCAGTTGTCCTAATGGGAATCCGCTGATCTAGCCCTTTGACAGTTACCTGTTGAATTACGCCCGTTAATTGCCGGATGGGACGCAAAGCACCGCCAGAAACTAACCATGCTCCCACCGCAACCAGCAGCAGCGCTCCCGGAATTGAAACCAGGAAGATATTGCGAATGATAGCCATATCTCGATCTACGGCTTGCAAGCTAACGGCAATGGCAATCTGAGCATTGGGAAATTTAGTTGCTCCAATCCGCCAGACTGCTGTTTTTGTCTGCTCTGTGACAAATTGAGGTGGGCGTGGACGAATTAGCGGCGGCCGCTCCAAGGATGGATTGGTAGTGGAGGGTAAAGGTGGTGGTTCTCTCTTCGGCGACGGTGGTAGAGGTGCCAACTCAAGACGCTTCAGCAACAGACGATTCACCTCAAGATCGGTAGGTAGGGAGTTGGATTGATAAACTATATTGTTATTTGTGTCCAGCACCACCAGGGCGACGGGGGTTTTTGTATTGGTTCCGAAAGCATAAGATAAGGAATCTTCGTAAAACTGCCATCGCGATCGCTCGCGTGAGTTTTCTCTTTTGGAAAAGGCTGCGCCAGTGGGAGGTTCCTCTGGTGGAGGAAAGTTCGGAGTTGCCCGCATCAAGTGATTTAATAGTTCTGCATCCAGGCGGCTAATCTTAGCATTGTAAATCTGAAACCAGGAAACCGCGCCAAATCCGACTAATGTGCTGCCAGCTAGAGCCGCAGACAACAGAGCAATGCGGAGTCGAAACGAAGGAAGTTTCATGATGAAGAATCTGGCTTGCGAAATCGATATCCAACCCCTCGAATGCTTTCAATCCAGACTACTTGATCGATGGGGTCAATCTTTTTACGAATTCGCTGGATACAAACATCCACAACGTTGGTGTTGGGGTTAAAATCGTAGCCCCAAACGTGTTCTAAAATTTGGGTACGAGTAAAAACCCGTCCGGGAGAACGCATGAGATATTCTAGAAGATTAAACTCGCGGCTGGTGAGCTCTATCACCTGGCGATCGCAAGTGACTTCTCTAGTGATGCGATCGAGTTTGATCGGGCCAACGCAAAGTAGATTTTGGCGATCGCTTACACTCCGGCGCACAACGGCATGAATTCTAGCTGCTAATTCTTCCACAAAAAACGGTTTAGCGATATAGTCATCCGCTCCCAAATTTAGCCCTTGCAAGCGATCGTCTAGTTCATTCCGAGCCGTCAACAAAATCACCGGAGCATTCCGACCTTGCCGCCGTAATAGTTTTAGAATCGATAGTCCATCTTTTCCCGGCATCATAATGTCGAGTATTATCGCATCATATTCGTTGTCTAACGCCCGCAGATATCCGTCATCACCGTTATCGCAGTAGTCTACAACAAATCCCTGCTCCTTTAATCCAGCCCGGACAAAGTTAGCAATTTTCGCTTCATCTTCAACAAACAGAACATTCACAGCATTTATTAATTCATATATTCTTTTATTCTAAATTCATTATTTTTTATTCAAATTACAAAACTGTAATTTAGAAAATAGGAAAGCTGTAATTTTGAGGTGGCTCAATTAGAAATATGAACACCCTAGCTTTTAAAGGTTGATTTTTATGAATATTCGTCGAGTCTTAGCCATAGCAGCAATTCCTTTTTTGATTGGTACATTCGGTTTTGTTGTACCCAATCAGGCAAATGCCGCTAATCCATCTCATCGGAACGCCGAGATTTCAGAACACCCTAACAAACGGCAAATATCTGATGAAAAACCACAAGTAAGACATTCTAAACCCCGTCCACATCAGAAAAAGCGTACTCCCCAACGTCCCCAAGCTCATAATCAAGAAGCAGTTCAAAACCGGGTAGAACGCAATAACCGTTAATTTATGCACCCTTGCATTTTGCCTCGCCCTCAGCGGCGATCTCATCAGAGTATTGTTGTTTTTAAATTACAAAACTGTAATTTAGAAACAGGGCAAACTGTTATTTTGAGAAGACTTAATTAGAAATATAAACCTTTGGAGATTTAATGATGAATATTCGTAGAGTATTAGTAGTAACAGCGATTCCTGTTCTGATTGGCACATTTGGTTTGATTTCACTCAATCAAGCAAATGCTGCTAATCAATTCGAGCGAATTGCACAGGCGCAACAACCGCCCAACGAACCATCAAACGAACGGCCGCGTCCACCCAGACCTGATTTTGCAGCCGCCGCAACCAAATTAGGAGTTACAGAAGCCCAATTAAAGGCGGCGTTAGGAGTTCCAGCCAATCCACCAAATCCAGGCGATCGCAATCAACGCCCACCTAGACCTGATTTTAAAGCCGCAGCGACAAAATTAGGAGTTACAGAAGCCCAGTTAAAGGCGGCGCTAGGAGTTCCAGCCAAGGAGCCAAATCCAGGCGATCGCAATCAACGCCCACCCAGACCTGATTTTAAAGCCGCAGCAGCAAAGCTGGGTGTCACTGAACAACAGTTGATCGACGCACTAGGTGTTCCACCTCATCCTCCTGGCGATAACGGAGCCTCTCCCCAAGAAAATCGTCCTAATCAACCATAGACCACGCAGTAGGGGCGCAAGGCCTTGCGCCCCTACGACAGGTAAGGTTTTTTCCCCTTTACCCTTTACCCTTTTCCCTTTCCCCCAAAACCGGACAAGTATTGGGTGTAGTTCAAATACATGAAAGATGCTGTATATATAGTGTGAGATTATTTGATTTTTTCTTTCACCAGAACTACTACAATTACTATTGATGCTAGATAATGGGAAGGCTTTGACATTTTCTTGCCAATCTAGCCCGGAAACAATAACTAAGACTTATGCGAACTCACTATTGCGGCGAACTCCGAAAAGAACATATTGGAGAAACTGTTACCTTTTACGGATGGGTAGACCGTCGCCGCGATCATGGTGGTGTGATATTTTTAGATTTACGCGATCGCTCTGGAACTGTCCAAATCGTCAGCGATCCGCAACGCACCCCAGATTCTTACGAATATGCGAACGCCCTGCGAAATGAATATGTTGTCGAAATCACTGGTAGGGTAACACAACGTCCCGAAGAATCGTTGAATACCCGCATCCCCACAGGCGAGGTAGAAATTTACGCTGATAAAATTGAACTACTCAATGCTGTTCGCAAACAGTTACCTTTCCAAGTTTCTGTAGCTGATACCGAAACAGTACGAGAAGACTTACGGCTGAAATATCGTTATTTGGATTTGCGACGCGAACGTATGGCGCAAAATTTGCAACTACGTCATCAAATTGTCAAAGCCATGCGTCGTTATCTAGAAGATTTGGAAGGTTTTATCGAAGTCGAAACCCCAATCCTTACCCGTTCTACTCCAGAAGGAGCGCGGGATTATGTTCTACCCAGTCGCGTCAATCCTGGTGAATGGTATGCTTTGCCGCAATCACCCCAGCTATTTAAACAATTGCTGATGGTATCTGGCTTAGATAGATATTATCAGATTGCCCGTTGCTTTCGTGACGAAGACTTACGCGCCGATAGACAACCAGAATTCACCCAGTTGGACATGGAAATGAGCTTCATGTCCCAAGAAGAAATTATCGAACTAAATGAGAATTTAGTTTGCCATATCTACAAAACAGTTAAAGGCATTGAGTTACAGCGTCCTTTCCCCCGTCTTACTTATGCTGAGGGGATGGAACGCTATGGTAGTGATAAACCAGATACACGCTATGGTTTGGAATTAGTTGATGTCTCAGATATCGTCAAAGACTCTGGTTTCAAAGTCTTTCGGGACACTGTTACCAATGGTGGTATCGTCAAAATTCTGCCCATTCCCAACGGTAACGATGTAATTTCTAATGTCCGCATTAAACCAGGTGGCGATTTATTTAAAGAAGCCAGCGAAGCCGGTGCGAAAGGTTTAGCTTATATCCGCGTCAGAGATGATGGCGAAATTGATACTATTGGCGCGATTAAAGACAACTTAAGTGAAGAACAAAAACAAGAAATTTTGCGCCGTACAGGTGCAAAAGCTGGACATTTGCTATTGTTTGGGGCAGGGGAAGCTGTTACAGTTAATAAAACTTTAGATAGATTACGACAAGTGATCGCTAGAGAATTTAACTTAATCGATCCCGAAAAAATTAACTTGCTGTGGATCACAGATTTCCCGATGTTCGAGTGGAATGCTGACGAAAAACGTCTAGAAGCACTACACCACCCGTTTACAGCACCACATCCTGATGATTTGAGCGACTTAAAGACTGCACGCGCCCAAGCTTACGACTTGGTACTCAACGGCGTAGAAATTGGCGGCGGAAGTCTGCGGATTTATCAGCGAGAAATTCAACAGCAAGTGTTTGAAGCGATCGGGTTATCTCCTGAAGAAGCACAAAGTAAATTTGGCTTTCTCTTAGAAGCATTTGAATATGGTACACCGCCGCATGGTGGCATCGCCTACGGTTTAGATCGTTTGGTAATGTTGCTAGCTGGAGAAGAATCCATTCGGGATGTCATTGCTTTTCCAAAGACACAACAAGCACGTTGTTTGTTAACAGATGCGCCTTCGAGTGTAGATGCTAAACAGTTGAAAGAATTACACGTTGCTTCGACTTATAAACCAAAGTCTTAACTCGACTTTATCCAATTAGGCGGCATAAACAGCAATATCGTTTGTTTCGTTGCCGATACCAAACAAGCCAACCCAAGGTGCGCTCTATCACCCAGTGTTTTGGAAGCAAAACAAACCTTTTGCGCTCTTTGGGTTGGAGTACTACTTGTATAATCCAACGGCAATTTTGATGATTTTAATATTCAAAACTCAGTGACAACGTTAACAATTTTATCTTCGGTGTCGTATCCAAAGTAGGTTGGGTAAATACCATCTCCATACCCTGATGAAAAGGCAATTATATTTAATTGGGTAGATTTATCTATACAAATATTTGCCCACTTCCATGTAGGTCTGTAATTTTTTCTTAATTCATCTTGAATCAGGTCTATCAAGCTTTCTTCTTGGGGATTAGCAATGTATGCATAGTATATTGAATCATCAAGAATCTTTACTGCATCAAAATCCATAAAGCAGCCAACTCCAGAATCAACTGGATAACCCAAGGTGTCATTTTCTGTAAGCGAAGCTAGTTCTTCATCAGAGCAAATACCTAATTTCCAATTTATGGGACTTTCTTCGCTAATACGAATTATGGCATAAGCCCCTCTTTGGTCATTATTTCTTGGATAATGAGCAACAATTAATAAAACAGGATATTTACCAATTGGTAAAGACTTTTGAAAAGCTTCACTATCAGGAAAAGCAAGTGGGTCACAAGCTACTAATCTTCCTGAAGTTAAAATTAATTCCCCAACATAATGGGTTGTAAATGTAATATCTCCAATTGAACTAGATAGTTTTTCACCTCTTAAAGCTTTATAAAAATTAATAGTATCCATTTTTGTATAACGTTTGAAATAGATATTGTAGCATAGGTATAGTTAAAACCCTTGCAATGCTTAAGTGCTTGATAGAAGCTGTTGTCTTTGATGAAGTTAAAAGTGCAAATATTTTTTGCATTTAATCTGATTTATGCATTGGCTATGAATGCAATTTGCTAGAATTACTATAGTTTTTGTTTCTGAGATTTGGAAGAAATCTAGCATTTTATTATTATGATTATGCGCCTTCCCACAATTGCTGCGACCTTTCTGGTTGCTAGTCTTGGTATCGGTACACTTTTGAGTATTGCTGCCCCAGCTTCAGCTGACGAGATAATAACTTGTGCAAGCCAAAATAATCGAAGGAATACTTGTTCGGTAAATACAAGAGGCAGAGTGAGGCTTGTTAGGCAATTGTCTAACACCAGTTGTAGAGGAAATTGGGGCTATCGGAGAAATCGTATTTGGGTGAAAAATGGTTGCCGAGCTGAGTTTTCAGTTGGCGATCGCAGAAACGACAGATATGACAGATACGATCGAAATGATAGATATGACAGATACGATCGCAGAAACGATAGATATGACAGATACGATCGAAACGATAGATATGACAGATAGGAGACTGGGTATTGCATCAATATAGATAGTTAAGCAGAAATTAAGAAACTTACTTCTGCTAACTTTTATAAGTAAAGCCCTTATCAACTCTAAGAGGGTATTGATTTCTATGTATGTTAATCAAACATTGCTTTCGAGTGCGTGTCTAGTTGGCATTTATCTAGCGTTTCAAAACTTTGGATAGATGTTTCGGGTATATACAGCTAATTTCAAGTTGATGAAGTACACAAGCTGTCAAGTCTTCTTTGCGTATCTTGCTAATGCGATCGCTTCTTTTTTTGTAGAGAAGCGATCGCAGTGTTTATTTTATAGTCGCAGATAAGATAAGAGAGTAATATGCTCCTCACACACAAGTAGCAATGACCTCAACCCTGCGGAAATTTCCCCGTCTCAATGCTCCGACGCTGCACCAATTGCCCAATGGTTTGACAATCATTGCCGAGCAAATGCCAGTTGAAGCCGTAAACCTCAACTTATGGATAAAAGTTGGCTCTGCTGTTGAACCTGATGCCATTAACGGCATGGCTCACTTTTTAGAACACATGATTTTTAAAGGAACAGAACGACTGGCAAGCGGCGAGTTTGAACATCGAATTGAAGAGCGGGGTGCTGTTACCAATGCCGCTACGAGCCAAGATTATACTCATTACTATATAACTACTGCCCCCAAAGACTTTGCCGAGCTTGCGCCACTACAAATAGATGTAGTATCGAATGCGAGTATTCCTGATGATGCCTTTGAACGCGAGCGATTGGTAGTTTTAGAAGAAATTAGGCGTTCAGAGGATAATCCCCAGCGGCGTACATATCGGCGGGCGATGGAGACAGCTTTTGATTATCTACCCTATCGTCGTGCGGTATTGGGGCCAGAATCGGTGATTGCCGGACTTAAACCGCAGCAGATGCGAGATTTTCATGCTGATTGGTATCAACCCCAGTCAATTACGGCTGTGGCTGTGGGCAATTTGCCCGTAGAAGAATTAATCGCAACTGTTGCAAAAGGATTTACAGAAGCCACTAAAACTCCCCACTCCCCACTCCCTACTCCCCACTCCCCCCTGAATCCTGAATCACCATTTACAGAAATTGTTCGTCGAGAATTTATTGATGAAAGTCTGCAACAAGCAAGACTAGTAATGGTTTGGCGGGTTCCCGGAATGACTCAGTTAGATTGTACCTATGGATTAGATGTTTTAGCCGGAATTTTAGGACACGGACGGACATCAAGACTGGTAAGGGATTTACGGGAAGAACGGGGATTAGTTTCTTCAATTTCTGTGAGCAACATGAGCAACGAGCTACAAGGGGTATTTTATATTTCCGCTAAATGCGCAGTAGAAAATTTACCAGTTGTAGAGAATGCGATCGCTCAACACATTAGCAAACTACAAACAGAGTTGGTAACAGAATTAGAAATTGCGCGTATACGGCGGCGAGTAGCTAACAAATTTATATTTGGCAACGAAACACCAAGCGATCGCTCTGGGTTGTATGGTTATTATCAGTCTTTGGTGGGAAATTTGGAACCCGCCTTTAACTACCCGGCGATAATTCAGAGCCAAGATGCAACAGACTTGATGCAAGCAGCCAAAAAGTATCTATCTCCAGATGCTTATGGTGTAGTTTTTGTCAAGCCGTAAATTAAAAATTAAAAATTGGGAATAGGGCATGGGGCATTGGGCACAAGAGGCAGAGGGGAAAGACTTACTGCAACTTCTCCCTTGCTCCCTTGCTCCCCTGCTCCCCCTGCTCCCCCTGCTCCCTCATCCCCCACTCCCCAATTGAATCATGTGGACTCAAATCGACACCCATATTAGTCAGATGACTGGCGAAAAATTTCAGAGTCAGCAACGGCGATCGGTTGGTGGCGGGTGCATCAACCAAGGTTATGCTGTCTCTAATAGTGAGATAACCTACTTCGTCAAACAAAACCTTGCATCCCAAGTTGCAATGTTTGAAGCTGAGGCGTTGGGTTTAAAGGAAATGCTAGCAACAGCTAGTATTCGCATCCCCAAACCAATTTGCTGGGGTACTGCTGATAATTCTAGCTACATCGTCCTGGAATGGTTGGAACTTGGTAGCGGTAATAGCAATTCGTGGCTAGAAATGGGACGCAAGTTAGCAGTGATGCACAAAGCTAGCAATAGTCAAGTTTTTGGTTGGAAAATTAACAATACCATTGGTTCCACACCCCAAATCAATACTTGGACAGCAGACTGGACGGAATTTTATATTAAATATCGCCTGGGTTATCAATTTCAGTTGGCAAGACGACGGGGAGGTAATTTTCCTCAACAAGACAAGTTACTAGCAACTATCCCTGAACTATTGGCGGATCGTCACGTGCAACCTTCTTTAGTACATGGCGATTTATGGGGCGGAAATGCTGGGTGTACTGCATCGGGAGAACCAGTGATATTTGATCCAGCAACTTATTTTGCGGATAGAGAAGTTGATATCGCCATGACCGAATTATTTGGTGGTTTCCCCGCAGCGTTTTATAAGGGTTACAACGAGGTGTTTCCGTTAGATGCAGGCTATGAGCAAAGAAAAACGCTCTATAACCTGTATCACATTTTGAATCACTTCAATTTATTTGGCGGTAGTTACGATTCGCAAGCCAATAGGATGATTGACCAGATTTTACGATAATCTATGCGGATTAAATAAAGTGCAAAACTAGTGACACGGCGTCGCAAAAAGTGCCGAGCCAGTGCGGTCTTGGGCAAAGCCCTAAGTGGAGCATCTAGCGGCGTCCTTACTTCAATAATCCCACGTTTTTAAACATCGGTTCCCTCCTGCCTTCTACCTCCTGCCCCCTGCCTCCTGCCTCCTGCCCCCTGCCTCCTGCCTCCTGAATTTGTCCTGATGTCACAGACTCGATTGCGAGATTGATGGTATTTTGTCTTTGCACAAACTCCTTTATCCCAATCGCATACAAGCTATGACACTCAATTTATATTTACTGCGACATGGAGAAACTACCTTTAGTCAAAGTGGTAATTTCTGCGGTGAAACTGATGCGGAGTTGACAACAGAGGGGATGCAGATGGCATCCGCTTTTGCCGATGTTTATCAACAATTAAAGTGGGAAGGGGTTTATGTTAGCCCGATGAAGCGCACAATTGCAACTGCCAAGCCATTTTGTGATGCTATCGGTATAGATATGCAGTTGCGTGACGGACTTAGAGAAGGTAGTTACGGCGAATGGGAAACTAAGAGTAAATCGTTTGCCCAAGAGAATTACGCAGAAAACTATCTAAAATGGGTGACAGAACCCGCTTGGAATGCACCACTAGGTGGAGAAACTGCGGTAGATATTGCTAACCGTTCTATGCCTGTAATTGCTGAAATTCAAGAAAAACATCCCCAAGGTAATGTTTTAGTAGTTTCCCATAAAGCCACGATTCGGATTATGCTTTGCAGTTTACTGGGAATTGATTTGGGACGCTATCGCTATCGGGTGAATATTTTGGTCGCGTCGGTAAGTATGATTAAATTTGACGTTAATGGCCCTTTGTTAGAAATATTAGGCGATCGCCATCATATACCCGATCGTATTCGCTCTCGTCCGGGAACATAATAGTCTCTTAGGGACTTGCAAAAAATAAATTATCCCAAATTAATTATTTCTATATTTGTAGGGGCGCAAGGCCTTGCGCCCCTACAATTGGATTATTTTTTTAACTGGAAGACGCTGCTTCGCCTGGCTAGCGATCGCGTGGGTTGGCAAAGCCCTCAGTAAATAGGAGATTAATTTGATCGGGTATGAGGATTTATGCCCTGCCGAACCGATTTATTTTCATAGGTTCTAGCGTATCTTTGGTAAGATGCCTATCCCACAAGACTTAACTCCTGGTTTCGATATCGTATAACTGGCATAAGGTGAGGAGTTTTTGTTTAAGGCGATCGCGCAGACTCTCAGGTGATACAATCACGCAATCTTCCCAATACCGCGATACTTCTCGAATCAACCAAAAATCATTAACTACTCTCCGCACGACTTGGCGAACATCTCCAATAACTTCATCTTTAATGTCATCTTCTTTAGGTTGATAGGCTTTAACTAAGCCTTGGCGAAAATGCAAGTGCACTTCTAGATAACCTAGTTCTCCACGCCAATTTCCACTGGCGGGTATAGTTGCCATTGATTCGATGCGGTCTAGACGCAAGCACCGATTGTGCCATAGTTCTGGCAAATCAGGAATATCGTTTTCTACGTCTTGAGTTTCTTCACACCAAATCATTAAGTAAAAACGTCTCTCAAAGAAACGAACTTCAGCATAGCGAACTGTATATGCTAGTTCATCACCTTGAGAGTTTTGATAAACAAGGTAGAAAGGCTGTTGTCTCTTGATTAACTCTTCAATTTGAATTCGCCATGCAGGAGCAGGTTGACTTAGTTGTTTCATCAGCGATTGACGCAAGGGAGCTTCAATATTACTACGCTCTAACAAAAGTGTAAGTATAGTTTGAGCTTCCCCTATCTGACCTGCATCACTCAGAGCTTTGATAGCTTTGTGTAAAGCGTTAACTTGGTTTGAGTCAAGGGTGAAAGGCTTTCCGACCTCTACAGATTGTTGTGCGATCGCCACTATTAAGCCCGAAATACTGGGTTCTTTGCCCCAAGTGATATTGAGTTGGCGAGCGATCGCTTCTAGTTGTTCCTTAGTTCCTGGCGGAATTGACAGTGTAATTGTTTCTTTTTTTCTCGGCATTCCCAAAATGTACTTGCACTTTTAATTTAGTTGTGCCATACTTCTATTTGTAATTGTAAATCAGGATATTAACCTCAAGTGCATGGACAGATAGAAATAATTGTGTTCATTAAGGGAAGTGTAATCACATTACTTTGATGCTCTTGCAATGGGGTTATCAAAGAAGACATTAAAAAAGCCTGAGAGTAACTCTGGCTGACCAACCCTGATAGGGATTTGTTTGCAAAAATAAACTGTCCAGAATTTCCCTTAACTCCAATATTTGTTTCGATAAACCTTGTATTAGAGGTCATCGTATAAACCATGAACGAACAAACATTACTAGAAAGAATTACATTTAACCCCCAAATCTTTGGCGGTAAACCCATCATTCGAGGTCGTCGCCTAGCTGTTGAACATATTTTAGGAATGTTAGCAGTAGGAGATACTATTGAAACTTTGCTAGAAGCTTATCCCTGGTTAGAACGGGAAGATGTACAAGCCTGTTTAGTCTATGCACGAAGGTTAGTTGGTCATGAACGAGTTGAACCTTTATTCATAGAGTCTCCAAGGTGAAAATATTACTAGATACTTGCATTAATGCTAGGGTGCGTACCGATTTACAAACGGCTGGGCATGATGTAGTTTGGTCTGGAGATTGGCCAAAAGATCGAGGTGACGAAGAAATTTTAGCAACAGCCTATCGTGAAGGTAGGATTTTAGTCACCCTTGATAAAGATTTTGGAGAGTTAGCAATTTTGCGGGGAAATCCTCACTGTGGTATCTTGCGCTTAGTTAATCTCTCAACCACAGAACAATCAATAGTTTGTTTGCGGGTACTTCAGCTTTACGGAAACGAATTATTCTCTGGTGCAATTGTAACTGCTGAATTAGATAGAGTTAGAATTTGCCCACCTGAAAATAGGGCTTGAAAATTCATTCAATAAAAACTCGTGCTAGTGGCACAAGAAATTAAGACAGACTATGGTGTTTGTTGACCACTTTGTGAGACTGAGTTTGGTATTAAATCTATTTACAATTTATATCTCTCAATATGATTAAGCGCAGTCGGCTTTTAAATGCTCCTCCCAAAACTTTGGAGGAGATTTATTTCAGTGAAATTCGCCCCCAGCTTTACGAAAATCATGCATATCATCATCAGTACGGCGTAAGAAAGGGTACAACCCTTGCAGAACACCTCGATTCTGCGTGTCAGTTCATTTTGACAGTCAGCCGAATAGCAGAAGTTCCAGAAGATAAAAGACCTTTGCTACTAGCCGCAACTGCTGTACATGACCTGAATAAATTAGATACCAAAGGACGCAATGTTAAAACCCTGGCTAGAAATCAGGAGTTTTTACGAGAACAACTTGAAAAGGCTTGTGTACTTAGCTTTGTTATCTCACAGGATGATTTGGAGTTAGTCAGAAAGCTAATTGAGCGCCATTCAGGTCATAACGTCAGCGATGGAGCAAGATTTTTACCAGAAGACCCAAATATTGAACGTTGGGCGGCGATGCTTACAGCTGCGGACTTGTTTGATTTAGGAATTCCAGATACACAACGTTTTCGCAAACTGGAAAAAGAATTAACCGTTGCTTTTGGGCGAAGCTGTAATCTTTTTAGAATCAGTATCTCTGAGGATAAAGGCTATATTACAGCCCTATTGCTGGGTGCTTGCGAAGAAGTTTTGCAAAAGCATGGGTTAAATCCTTTAGCAATTTTCCCTGATGGCGAACTTTTTGAAGGAGAAGCTTTACTAAATGTTGATTTTACAAAAGAAATAGCTGCTGTTTGGCAAAGTAAAATTGACCAAGTTTTTAGTAATAATATCGAAAGACTTGTCAGAGCTACTAAAGATGGTATTAAAGTTACTCATCAAGCCATCCAACAAAACATTGAGGAAGTTTTAGTAAATGTTGAGGCTCTTTTAGAAAGGAAAAAAGCTGGTTATAAATCAGACAAGATTGCTAAAGATGTAACTAAGTGGGGTGAAGTGGCTGGTGCAGATGCACTAATAAAAGCGGCTGAACTTCAGTTATTCCCTGTAAGTAATGCAGAAGAATTTGCCATATCTGAAGGTTTAAAAGCAGCTTACCTCAGTTATAGAGAAGCCGGATTAAGTCCTAAAGAAGTTTGGGATAAAATCGCTCATCATACGGGTATATCTAAACTTCAGCGTACTGCAATTGAGCCATTTAATGGTCAATATGGGCGACCTTTATTTGCTGCTAAGGCTGCTGTTAAAGGAATTGAGGGTATTAAAGAAGCTCTACAAGAATCTTTCCAACTAAGAAAGGAAAGTACACAAATATCTGAAGAAACAGAAGTATCTGAAGAAATGATTGCAGCCGTTAGCCGAATGGTAAATTTACCTTTTGCTATTCGGTTAAATGGAGCCAATGATTTAAATGCTTATGTAGAAGCAAATCACAGACAAAGATGCTCTTTAGGTTCTACTTCTACTGATATAGATGAGCTAATTTCAGATAATATGCCTCCTGGTACAAAAGTACAAGCTTTTTCTAACCGCTTACCAGGTGGTATCAGTGCTGAACCGAAAAGACAAGCAGATTCAATTGCAGCTTTAGCTTACCAATTAATGGCAGTCGGTGCAAACTTTCCTGCTGTTAAAAAACAAGACCCGCTTTATTTGCACTTAGCATTACCTAAAGGTTCTGCTCCAGAACTGTTGAGATTTTGGCGTGGACTTTTAAAACAACTTGCAGCGACAAATGCTGAAGGTGGTACTGTCACTATTGATGAATTGAAATTATATAAAGATAATCAGCTTGAATTTAAAGCTAACAAATTAGTTGGTTTAGCATTACCAAAGCGTCCTGATTTTGTTCATACATCTGTCATTATTCCTTTACTTTGGGGAGATGTTAATAATTCTTTAGCTTTACTAAAATCACTGAGGCTTGCTTTAGAAATTTCCTTGTCCTTAGATATTGGCTTTCCTTTTACCTTGAGTAGCAATCTAGAGGTGGAGTTATCTAGTGAGGTTTACGGGCGAATAGAGGGAATTCCTTCTGCACTGCAAACTTTATTAGGAAATGGACAATATCAGCAACGCCAAGATGCAGAAAAAATTCTTGAGCGACTACGTTGCATTGGCAAACTAGCAACATCTGTTGCAAGTATTCAGAAAGCTGATGATTGTTTGTATGATTTGGCTCGTGCTTGTGTCAGACCAATTGAACTTTATTATGTCTTGCTACGTTGGACTCTGCGAGAACAAGAGGAACCAAACTTAAGTGTTATTTGGAGTCGCATTTGTGAACCGTTAAATACTTTACTGGAGAGCTTTATGCCGGATGAAAACTTACTCTTAACTAAATATCTTAGAGAAGCTGCTCAAGTTGCAGCAGAGGGAAAAATTTGGGGAAGTTCTTTTAAACGAACTGCTCAAGCAGAACCGTTTACAGCCTTTATTGCTGCTATTCGTTCTCAAAAGCCTTATTTGGGTTTGGATGTAATTTTCGCCGCTTTAGTACAGCAATATCATACTCGCTTAGATCGTATCCGTGAGCATGGTGTAGGTGCGACAAAGTATGAACAGGTGAAGCGTTATTACGACCTATTACGAAAACTATATGAGGAGGTTTATTCAGCACGCCCTGAAAAGTTTTTATCTGACCAAAAAACTTTAGAAGCTGCTTATTTATTCTTCCTTGAGGAAGCACGTAAACAACTCAAAAATCAATTTGAAGATGATTCTGTCGAAACAACTACAACTGTTTAAATAATTAGGAGTTTTTCATCATGCCCATTTCAAAACTTTCCTCGGTACTAGCAACAAGTTATGAGAATTTCCCCAAAGGACGTTTTATAACTTTAGTTGTTTTAAGAACAACACATTCTGAAACTATCTTTCGCACAGAAGGTTCAGGTGAACCAATGTGTAGCGAATTTGTCCAAGCTGGTTTAGAGGGTGAAAATCAAAAAATTATAATTCAACGCTTGGTAATGACTAAACGTAAACAAGTAGCACCAGAAAGACGCTACGGACGAGAACATTTAAGAGCACATGAGCTTTTATACACTAACCCTAAAGATGGCTCTCTTTGTTCTTTAAATACTAATGCACCTTGTGAAATGTGTGTAGATTGTTTCCTCTACGGCTTTGCGGCTGGTGGGGGTGGCGCACAGAAAAGCCGGATTTGGACTGAAGACGCTTTTAGTATTTTACCTGCTAGTGATGTTGTAGGCGATCGCACCATAAATGCCATCTACGAAACTGGTACAATGCGCGATGAAAAAGGTAACGCCTCAACAGCTTTAAATACCAGCGAATACATTAAACCAGGCGTGCATTTTTTGGATGTCGTCACCCTAAAAGATGTAACTGCTGATGAACTGCGTTATATCATCGGTAACATTCTGTTCACAAGTCGTTATGGTGCGGTTTCCAGTCGTGTTGGACGCATGGAAAACGAGATATTAGGTGTATTTGGTAGTATTACCGAACTTCCTAGTTCTCTGGAACTTGTACAAGCTACTTATGATGTATTAGGTAAGCCTTTAGAACATCCTTTGAATATTAATCAATTAATTACAGCAAGCAAACAAGTAATTGCTAATTGGAAAAATAAGAGAGGGGTTTCTGTGCAACTATCTGAAGAAGAATTAGCAAATTTAGTTACTGATGTAGAAACTAATTGGTCAGAAGCTGAACGTGATAATTTTCTTAAGCGTTTAACGCAATCCTATGAATCCTTCCGTCAGGTTGCACCTGAAAAGAAAAAGGCTAAGGCGAAAGGCAAGAATACACCAGTTGAAGTAGAGATTTAGGTTATGTCAACAATTCCTTTTCAGCAGGCAAAACTTGTTGAATTATACTGTCTTGAGCCAGTCTTTTTTGCCTCTAGGGAGTTGTCTGATACCTATTACACTGAGGGAGTAATTGGGAATTATGCTCTTACTTATGCTTTAGGTAAGGTAAATTCCCCCTATCGCCTCCAAGGTCAGGCTACAGGACGACCAACCTACAAAGAAGATTTCCAACCAATAGCGCATGATTTTTATATCTTACCAGCTTCACCAGTCGGTAGAGTTACATTCAGATTTGAACGTTTCAATGCTCTTTCTGATTCATACTGGTATGCAATGACTAATAACCGTGTTGCTACCGCGCGGGAAGATTTACCATTACAACGCCAAGGGAAAAAACCAAATTCATTTAGACCGAGTAATTTTCCGCAAACTGGAAGATTACGGATGATTGAACGCAGAAACAAATTTCAAACTTTGGTATTTGGAAATCACCAATTACCAACTTATATTCGCCTTGGTAAATTCATGAGTAAAGTAAAGGTGAATGTGCTGAATGAATTTCCTGTGACTTTACTACCAGAAGCTGAATATCAAAGTCAACATTATCTAAATGCTGCTGATTTACCACAGCAAATAGAGGCTTTAGCATTCGATTTAATTTCCATTCCTCCTGCACCCATTATTAAAAATCTTCGTTTTCGGGGTGCTGCTTGGCAAATTGGAGAAATGATTGTACCAGCAGATTTGCATTTTTGCGGTAGAGAAAGTAGCAATGAGTAATCAAAACTTAGTTATCAGATTAGAACCCCGCAGTATTTCAGCTTGTGCATCACCAGATAAAATATCTTTCATAAAAAATGCACTTCAACACCAACTAGATGTATTTGAACAATCGCAAGATGCAGACATTACCCTTGATTTAGCACCAACTGGCACAGGTAAAACTAAAGCAGGATTAGCAGTATTAAAACATCAACCGAATAATAGTGCTGTTTACATTGCTCCCACGAATGCTTTAATTGAACAGCAAACAGAAGCAGCAAAACAGTTTGTTCGTGATGCTAATTTACCTCATGTTGTGAAATCAGCCTCAGCTAAAGATATTAAAAGCTGGCCTGACGATAAAGTTGGCCGTCGTTCAGGAGAAAAGCTGTATAATGTTTTGCGAAATCCCGCTACAATTTTCAATGATGTTGGGGCAAATACACCAATTCTTTTGGTAACAAATCCTGATATTTTTTACTATGCAACTTTCTTTGCATATAACAATCTGGATAGAGGCAATATTGCTGCTGGTTTTTACACCAAATTTTCTACAGTCATTTTTGATGAATTTCACCTCTATGATGCTAAACAGCTAGTAGGAATGCTGTTTTATCTTGCTTATTCTCATGTTTTTCGGTTTTTTGAAAACGGACGCAAGGTAGTTTTACTCACAGCAACACCAGAACCAGCTTGTGAATTAGCATTGCAGAATTTAAAACAAGCTGGTGTGAGAATAGCAAGAATTGATGGAGAAGCAGGTAATACTAATTTTTTAGCATCACAAACAGCAGTTAATCTAGAATTAAGACCAAAACCAGATAGTAAGGAAGAGTGGTTAGCAGAGTTAGCAGCAGAAGTTGTCCAACGTTTTCGAGAAAGACCTGATGAAAATGGCGCTGTAATTTTGGACTCTCTTGATAATATTAATCGTCTATCAGATTTACTGCGACAGCAAGGAATTGGTGATGACATCGGACGTATTACAGGCCCTGCACCGAAAAAAGATAGACAAAGGGCTATGCAATGTAAAATCATTTTGGCTACTAGCACGGTAGATGTAGGATTTAACTTTGAAAGACATCCTAAACCAAAACGGCAAAATTTAGATTGGTTGATTTTTTCAGCACGCGATCGCGCCGCATTTTGGCAGAGAATTGGTAGAGTAGGGCGTGTTTTGGGTAAATCTGAAACCAATATTGATTCAGAAGCTATTGCATACTTACCTGCTAACGCTTGGGATGAAGGTTTAACCTCTCTAGATACTACTGGGGGACGTACCGCGCTAAAAGACTTACTTGAAACACTTCCCTGTTTAGATAAGCCTTTTTTAAAAGCTTACTGGCGTTCAGAAGCATTTCTGGAAATTGCCCGTCCCTTGTTGGAATTGGAAGAAATGCTTGAAGGTTTAGCTGAGGAAAAATTGATTTTGGATTTGTTCAATACTCTAAAATCTATTTTTGACGGAAACAGAACTTGGGATGATTATCGCTATAGAATGAAACTTTTGAGAGGTGCTGAAACTATTGCGAAAAAAACCCCCAAAGAAATCAAAAAGGATTGGAAGTATATTAAAGGTGGTCAAGCCTTTGTTAAAACTTTTATCAAAGCAAATTTTAGTGAAGATTGGGCAGATTTACAAGCCGGACGAGCCACTATAGAAGAATACGTAAACTCATTGCTTAAACAAGATGATCGTGTAATAGCTGAATTAAAAGAATTTGCTGAAGTTTTTAGTACCAGTTATGCACCATTATTTGATTTTCGCTCTAGTCTATTTGAAAGTCTTTCCATTCGTGACCCTCATGGTTTTATTTTAGATGAATCAGAGGAAACAAGACTAGATCCTTTTCACCTATTGCGCTATTACGAATTTATCCAAAATGGTGATTATATTGAAGTCACCAGTCGCGCTCTTGAAACTTATCAATTGAGTTTTCGATTGCGTTATACTGATAACTGGCAAGAATTTATCAGTACAGAACTGAACAAACTAACAGCTTTTAAAAATTGTCAAATTATCCGCAGTGCTGGAGGAGCAATACGACCCACACCTCTAATACAAGCTTTGAATAAACATCTTTTACCAGGAGTAATTATTTGCCCAATAACAAATGCTGCTGTTATTTTTCAATTAAATAAACAAGGAATTATTTCTTATCCAATAATCATTGATTGTAATGATATGGAGAAAGAATATAGATTTTTTACAGGTTTGTCAGGAATTTTAACAATGGCAATGAAGTTTAAACAATTACGTCTTCCAGATGATGAAGTTTTTATTGCAGGATAAGTAATTAAATTCTCGCACCAATGGTGCGAGAATTTGTAGAACATCAATTTATAAGCATATTTCTCTCACATCCCCAGTGAAATACTACCAACAACAAACCAACGCCTTCCCCAGCGATTACCTCAACAACTTGTGGGGAGAAATCCAAGCTTGTCCTTACTTTGCTATCAACAACCTCAACCGCGATTTTGTCGCCACTAAAGGATTTTCTGTAGTGTTCCAGCGTTCTGGATTAGCAAAAGTAGAACAGCAGTTTCCCTACTTCAAACCTTACCTCGATTTGGCTCTCCAGCCGAATTGTAATGCTTTTTACCTCAATCCTTTACAGCTAAAGGAAGGCTCCCGCGTCGATCCGCATATCGATCGCTCCCTGCGTTCCTACTCCAAAACCATTGAACCGCCTGCGGTTGTCAGTGTGCTTTATGTGCGCGTACCTGCGGATATGGAAGGGGGAGAACTGGTTTTGCGATCGCACAAACGCCAACTTGGGCAAATTAAGCCCCAATTCAATACTTTAGTTTACTTTCAAGGTGATTTAACCCATTCGGTTAACGCTGTCAAAACACCAGGAAATCGCTTAAGTCTCGTTTGTGAACAGTATAGTTTGAGTGAAACTGAACTCCAAGAAATCCCTGAGTTTACTGTAGAGTCAAGAATCACTCAGTCTACAACCAAAAAGAGAAAGTATGCCTCATAGTTTAGTGTTGAATTTGCTACCTCAATCGCCCATTCCACCACAGTATCTTACAGGTAGACATCTCCACGCCTTATTTTTAACTCTTGTTAGTTCTGTAGATAGCACATTAGGCGATCGCTTGCACGATTCCACTGCTGATAAAGCTTTCACCCTCTCTCCCTTACAAATTAATTCCTCCCTTTTGAAGGGGGGTAAGGGAGCTAAATTGCAATACTCACATCAACAACCCATTCCCGCCGGAACTCCTTGTTGGTGGCGCATCTCCTTATTAGATGACACTCTATTTGGTAAACTTACCCAACTTTGGCTAAATCTTAATCCCAATCGCCCTTGGCATCTTGGCCCGGCTGACTTGTATATTACCAGCATTCAAGGCACACCCCAATCTATTCAACCTTGGGCGAATGCCAGTACTTATGCTCAATTATACGAAGAAGCTAGCGATCGCAATTCTTCCATTAACCTTAGCTTTTCCACGCCTACCGCCTTCCGTCAAGGACAGTATGATACTACCCTTCCTACCAGAGAATCTGTTTTCAATTCCCTACTTTCGCGGTGGAATAAGTACAGTGGTATAGAATTTACTCAGATTGCGATCGAGTCAATCTTTCCTTCTTTTGTCAATATTCACACAGAAATATTAGCTGATTCTCGCAGCAAATTCATTGGCATTATTGGCGAAGTTAACTACAAGATTTTGGGAGAAATTGAACCCATCCAAATTAAGCAAATTAATGCTTTAGCTGATTTTGCTTTGTATAGCGGTGTCGGGAGAAAAACAACTATGGGAATGGGAATGACGCGGCGGCTGTATTCTCCCTAATTTCAATAATCATTTAAAAACCACCTAAGTTATGAATCAAACTGAATATATTTCTATTGCGGCATTGAATCAATATGCCTATTGTCCGCATCGCTGTTGGCGGATGTTTTGTGCAGGAGAATTTACCGATAATCAATACACAATTGAAGGCACAACATTACACGATCGCGTCCACACCACAAGCGATATCCAGCGAGGAGAAACTTGGCAAGTTCGAGCAATTTGGCTAAAGTCTGAGCAATACAAACTCATCGGTAAATCTGATTTGATTGAAGCCGAATCAGGTGAAATTTATCCAGTGGAATATAAACGAGGACGCAAAGGCGAATGGGATAACGATGAATTGCAAGTTTGTGCCCAAGCCTTATGTTTAGAAGAGATGACAGGACAACCAGTTAACACTGGATATATCTATTATGCCCACTCCCATCAACGGCAATTAGTAGAGATTAATCAAGAGTTACGGCAAAGTGCGATCGCAACTATTGAAGCTGTCACAAATCTCCTAGAAACAGGAGCAATGCCAAAACCAGTTTACAGCAAACGCTGCCAAGGATGCAGCCTTTATTCGCAATGTTTGCCCAAAGCAACTGATAAAGTCAAAAGTTATCAAGAAGTTAATTTTTGAAAATTATCTTGGATCATAAAATTTCCTACTACATCCACATACATAACTGATGCGAATTTCTCTAAAGTTTGCTTAGGTGGACTTTGTTTGTGTCTGATTTTTCATTTATACGACAAATTTAAAGTCCTTTGACCTGCATCTTTATTACATTGACCTGCATGTTTGTTGCATTGACTTGTACCTTTGTTGTATTGACTTGCACCTTTGTTGTATCGACCTGCATCTTTGATGTATCAAGCTGCACCTTTGTTGTATTGACTTGCACCTTTGTTGTATCGACCTGCATCTTTGATGTATCAAGCTGCACCTTTGTTGCATCGACTTGAGTTTGACAATTTTCAATTAATTAAGGATGAAATCATGGGAACACTTTACGTAACACAAGCCGATGCTTTTATCGGTAAAGTTGACGAACGTCTCACCGTCAAAGCCGAACAAAAAACTATCATGGATATTCCTTTAATTAAACTAGAGGGAATTGTAGTACTAGGACGAGCTACTATTTCTCCCGCCGTCGTTAGTGAACTTTTAGAACGTCACATTTGTTTAACATTTCTTACACAAAACGGACGATATTTAGGGCGTTTAGAACCAGAAGCGACTAAAAATATTTTTGTTCGTAAAGCCCAATGGCAAGCTGTGGGAGAATCAGAACCAGCAATACATTTAGTTAGAGGATTTGTGCGAGGTAAATTAAAAAATTACCGCCATAGCTTACTTCGCACTCAGCGAGAACATCCCGATCTTGACCTGAATAATAATATTACTCGATTGGAAAACGCGATCGCACCAATCGAAAAAACTAACAGTATTGATTCCCTCAGAGGCTTAGAAGGTGCTGGTAGTGCAGCTTATTTCGGTTGTTTTCAACAGCTAATCAAAACCTCAGAATTTCGATTTGAAGCCAGACGCCGCCGCCCACCAACCGATCCAGTTAATGCTCTACTGAGTTTTGGGTATTCATTGCTACGTCATGATGTGCAAAGTGCCTTAAATATTGTTGGCTTCGATCCCTATCTAGGATACTTACATGTTGAACGTTATGGTAGACCTTCCCTAGCCTTAGACTTGATGGAAGAATTTCGTCCTTTAATAGTGGATGCTGTAGTGTTGTCGCTGATTAACAAGCGATCGCTCACCCTAACTGACTTTACCACCGAACCGCTCAGTGGTGCTGTGTCTTTAACCAAAGAAGGACTGCATACATTTCTTCGCGCCTACCAACAAAAGAAACTATCGAATTTCAAACATCCAGTCATGGGAAACAAATGCACCTACCAAGAATCCTTTGAAATTCAAGCGAGGTTATTAAGTAAATACCTGATGAACGAAATCGATAAATATCCCCCTTTAATTCTCAAGTAATTTGTAATTTATCCCTCTCCCCTACTTTCCCATGTATATTGTTGTCAGCTACGACATTCCAGAAGATAAGCGTCGGACTAAAATCCATTCGGTTTTGAAGTCTTACGGACAATGGATGCAACTGAGTGTATTTGAGTGTGATATCACTCTGACTCAGTATGCTAAACTGCGATCGCGTTTAGCCAAATTGATTAAACCCGACACTGACAGCGTTCGTTTTTATTTTCTCTGTGGCTGTTGTCAGCGAAAAGTCGAACGCATTGGCGGAGAACAGCCACGAGACGAAACAATTTTCTTTGCTGAGTCTCCTTCTAACTAGGTTTCTGCTTCTCAAATGCGCGGAAGGGTAGGTGTAAAAATTTCACAGCCAAAAAAAATGCTTCTATCCCAACTCCAGCAAGGCTTTGAAGCCATTAGTCGCCTAATCCTCATCCGCGCAATCCCTGAAATGCTTATCAAAATACGATTTCAGCCTTTAAATTTTCCTGGCGCTCTTTCCAAACGAATTCTCTAATGCTATGATTGCTCGATAATCGCGCAACCGCACCTTGAAAACTAAATACAGCTTGGCTTTCAGGCTCCCGCTATTGCAATTTATCAAAATCCCTATTAGGGATTGAAACTTTAGCTGGACTTTGGGATGGTGCAATAGAGGGTAAGATTGCAATTTATCAAAATCCCTATTAGGGATTGAAACTGCGTTGCCAATGGCATTGCAGACATCGGGGCATCATTGCAATTTATCAAAATCCCTATTAGGGATTGAAACGACGAAAATATTATTTCTGATGATTCTAGATTGGAATTGCAATTTATCAAAATCCCTATTAGGGATTGAAACGCCCTGCTTCACTCATTACCCCCTCATTACGTTCAATTGCAATTTATCAAAATCCCTATTAGGGATTGAAACCTGCTCCATTTAAGAGCAAAAAGGGCGGACTATCTGAATTGCAATTTATCAAAATCCCTATTAGGGATTGAAACAAAAGCTTCTTGAGCCTCGCCCTTGACTTTACGTGTTAATATTGCAATTTATCAAAATCCCTATTAGGGATTGAAACATGGAAAATGCAGCGACATCATGGCAGTTGCGATCATTGCAATTTATCAAAATCCCTATTAGGGATTGAAACTAAGTTTGAGATTCGTACTTCATGGATACGTCGCATTGCAATTTATCAAAATCCCTATTAGGGATTGAAACAGAACTAAGCGATATTCAAAAACTAATCGTAAAAATTGCAATTTATCAAAATCCCTATTAGGGATTGAAACACAGCCTGACCCCGTTTTTCTGGATGGGGTAAACTCATTGCAATTTATCTAAATCCCTATTAGGGATTAAAACATTTACTTATAGGTGTTCGTTATTTACTGAACACCTGAAGAATTTAGTTAAGCTTCAGCAATATCTTTGTTAAGCCATCGCCTAACTGCTCAATAGATTGTTGCTGTTTCGGATCTTTTAAGGTGCCATCAGCATCAAAGGCTTCATAAGCTTTGGGTACTGCTATTTGATCGGGAAGTACCAAAACTTTGATGTTTCCCAAAATAGAGCGCAGGTGAACTAACCCCCGCAAACCACCAAGAGCGCCTGGGGAAGCGCTCATAATACTAGCAACCTTCCCTGCAAAAGCAGTCAAAGCCAAAGGTGCTTCATTTTGATATGGACGAGATGCCCAGTCAATGGCGTTCTTCAAAACTGCTGTGAGTGAACTGTTATATTCTGGCGAAGCAATCAGCAATCCTTGATGAGAAATCATCAAGTCCTTAAACGTGCGGGCGTTGGCTGGTAGTCCTTCTTGAGCTTCCAAGTCTTCATCATACAGAGGCAAGGGCAAATCGCGGAGGTCTATATAAGTCACTTCTGCGCCAGCTGCCTTAGCGCCAGCTGCCGCGATTTTTACCAGTTTTTTGTTGTAAGAATCTATCCGGGTGCTGCCAGCAAAGGCGAGGATTTTCGGTGTAGATGCCATAATTCTAGGTTGAATGGGAAGGATTAACCTGTTCAGCTGCATTATCCTGTTTTCAGGCGATCGCTGTTTGCTACTTTTAGAGTTTCTTTACAAACTATCTCTAAGTTACAAAATTACACTAATTCTAGTGAAGACTGAAAATTTGCCTTTGGAGTCGAAATATGAATGCTCACAAGATAGAAGTCGTTTTAACTGAAGATGGAACTTTGACACTACGCGGTTTACCCTTTCATGCCGGAGATGCTGTGGAAGTGATTATTCTGGAAACGAAAACTTCACACCACCAAGCAGCGCCAAAACCCAAATTTGAGACAAATCCAAATCTATTACACAACACACAGCCATACCGTTATGACGACCCCACAGAACCCGTCGCCCTAGAGGACTGGGAAGTTTTGCAATGATTGTACTTGATACTCATATTTGGGTTTGGTGGGTTCAGAACGATTCACGACTGACTAAACAACAGCGACAATGGTTACAAGATTACGAGTCTGGCGGTTTAGGAATCAGCATTCTTTCTTGTTGGGAAGTAGCTAAATTGCTAGAGAAAAAGAGACTAATTTTACCTTTAGCTATTGATAAATGGCTAGAAGCTGCTTTAAGTTATCCAGGAGTACAACTATTAGATTTATCTGTGCTAATAGTAATTGATTTAACTCAATTAAGCGGCTTCCATAACGACCCATTTGACCAACTTATTGTGGCTACAGCCAGATTTTATGATTGTCCTTTGTTAACTTCAGATGCCAAAATTCTTAACTACCCTGGCGTGAAAACACTGAAGTAGATTTAGATCGCTGTTTGCTACTTTTAGATTTTCTTTACAAACTTTCTCTCAGATTATGGCGAATTGGTCAGATTCTTATCTTGGCAAGTTACGACAAGTTGTAGGCGATCGCTTACTTCTATTATTTGGCGCACGTGTGATTATAGAGGATAATTTGGGGCGCGTTTTGTTGCAAAAGCGGAGTGATTTCAAACTTTGGGGGCTACCTGGTGGCTGTCCAGAAGTAGGTGACTCTGCCGAAGAATGTTCAGCACGAGAAGTTTTTGAAGAAACTGGTTTAACAGTTAAGCGTTTTGAAGCTGTGGGGTTTTCTTCCAATCCAGCCTTTGAAACTGTAACTTATCCCAATGGCGATCGCGTCCAAAATTTCATTTTAATTTTGCGAGCCGTTGAATGGTCAGGCAGTCTCGCTTGCTTAGATGGAGAATCGCTGGCGCTGGAATTTTTTGATTTAGCTGACTTACCTACGTTAATGCCAAACGATCGCCCTGTTTTAGAAAAGTTTCAAGAATATAAAGAAAGCGGCAAATTCCTGATGTTCTAAAGCATTTTTTCCAAAAACTGCTTGGCGCGATCGCACTGAGGATTTTGGAAAAACTCGCTAGGAGTAGTATCTTCTGCTAAACTTCCCCGATCGAGGAACATAATCCGATTGGCAACTTCTTTGGCAAAGCCCATTTCATGCGTAACGATCGCCATTGTCATTCCAGATAGCGCTAAACCTTTCATCACTTCCAGCACATCTTTGACCATTTCGGGATCTAAAGCAGAGGTGGGTTCATCAAATAAAATCATCTCAGGTTCCATTGCTAATGCACGGGCGATCGCTACTCGCTGTTTCTGTCCCCCAGATAATTTGGATGGATACACAGACACTTTTGATTCTAAACCTACCTTCTTCAGCAATTCTAAGCCATGTTCTGCTGCTTTTTGCTTGTTTACTCCTTTTACCTTTATCGGCGCGTAGGTGACATTTTCCAGCACATTCATGTGGGGAAACAAATTAAAATGTTGAAATACCATCACCAAATGCTGGCGTACTTTAGCAATGTTTGCTTTAGGCTTGGTAATTTCTCGGTCGTGAAAGTAGATTCTGCCTCTGGTGGGTTGTTCTAGCAAGTTTATGCACCGTAAAAAGGTAGACTTACCCGAACCAGAAGGGCCTAATATGGCAACCACTTCCCCTTGGTAAAACTCAGTGGAAATATCTTTGAGTACGTCGAGTTTACCAAAGGATTTAGATAAGAATTCCGTGCGAATGATTACATTACTCACTTTCTCGTAACCTCCTTTCTAAAGCGGATGCACCCAAGGTCATACCCATTACCAAAACATAGTAGATTAACCCTGCAAATAGCAGTGGTTCAAAATAAATATATTTGTTTGCACCAACGATTTGGGCGCTGCGTAATATTTCCACTACCCCAATCGTTGACACCAGCGCGGAATCTTTAAGCAATCCGATAGTTTCATTTACCAATGCGGGAAGAATGTTCTTCAATGCTTGCGGCAAAATCACATCCCACATCATCAACCAATAGGGAACACCCATAGACATCGCCGCTTCACTTTGTCCTTTATCCACTGCTTGAATCCCACCTCTGATGGTTTCCGACATATAAGCGCCAGAATTTAGGGTAAAAGTTAGCACACCAGCCTGTAATGCTGAAATGTCATAGCCTGTAAGCTGGGGTGTTGCGTAGTAAACTAATGCCAACTGTAATAACAAAGGTGTGCCTCGAAAAACAGAGGTGTAGGCGTTAGCAACCCAGGTAAGCGGTTTAATGCCGAGAATTTTTAACAGAGACAAGATTGTTCCCCAGATTAACCCCAAGGTTATAGATAATAGGGTAAACAACAAAGTTAACGGGATTCCCCGCAGAATAAAGGGAATGTCAGGAAGAATTCTGGTGAAGTCGAGATTCAATCCGCCTTTGGCAGGAGTTGAAGATGCAGAATTGGCGGCGGTATTCTGTGAAAACCATTTGGTGACTAGTTTAGCCAATGTGCCATCATCCTTCATTTGTTGAAGGACTTTGTTAAACGGTTCTACAAAAGAAGAACCTTTAGGAAAAGCGATCGCCGATCCACTTGCTTCCTCTGAGGGAATAGTATTAAATTCTAAATCTGGGTTAGCTTGGGCAAATCCCTTAGCGACGGTATCTTCAACAATTGCGGCATCAATTCGCCCAGATTTGATTTCCTGAACTACTTCCGGCACTTTATTGAGTTGCTTTAGCTGAATACCTGCAACTTTTTTCGCAATTTTTTGGGCATTTTGTTCTTGTATCGTTCCTAGTTGCACCCCAACTTTTTTCTGTGATAAGTCTTGGGGTTGCTTGAGATTGCTACCTTTAGGAGCGACAATTGTATCTTTGGCTTCGTAATAAATAATTGAAAAATCAATATTTTTTTGACGTTCTGGAGTCGGAGTCATCCCAGCCATAACAAAATCAGCGCGATTTGCTTGAAGTGCAGGGATTAATCCATTAAAATCAGATTCCATTATTTGAAGTTTAAACCCTAGTTTTTCAGCAAGGGTTTTGGCAATATCTATATCAAAGCCAACGATTTGGCGATCGCCTCCTTTCGTATCATAAAACTCATAAGGAGGATAATCTGGGGAAGTAATCATCGTCAGCGTGTCTTTCTCTAAAGGTGAAGCAGCTTTTAGAGAATTAATATGTCCTGTGATGATGCTGATTCCTACTGCTGCTACAACCAGTATCGTCAATAGCCATCCTTTTTTTTTCTTCATAAAATATTCCGTACTTAAACTGCTACATCAATCGAGCAAATAATACCTGTGATATCATGTCCGCTTGATTGCTTATTAAACCCGAAGAACCCCACCCCGCCAAAGCTGTGCTTTGTCTCCCCTCCCCGCAGGCGGGGAGGGGTTGGGGGTGGGGTTCTTTTATTATGGGTAATTTGGCGGACATGATATTATGCCAATGCATCGGCTTGTTATGCCATTGCATCGACTTGTTATGCCATTGCATCGACTTGTTATGCCATTGCATCGACTTGCAAGCCTTAATTAATGCATAGTAAAGCCTCTGCTTAGGGAACTCTAATAAATAAATTATTCAATCTTGTAGGGTGGGCAACATGAGCGCCCAATTCACAGGACGGGCAAGATGCCCATCCCACAAGAAATATTGTGATATTTTATTACTTGGAAGTCCCTTAATCCCATGAAAACTTTGGGACTGTCAAATTCTGACTTTAGTCGCCTCCAGCAACTTAACGCTGGCATAAATCGCATCAATATAAGGTGTGGGAATTTGAGTAAGTTTTCCCAATTCTGCCACCGCACCAACGATCGCGTCTATTTCGGTAGCGCGTCCGGCTTCGATATCTTGTAGCATTGAGGTTTTATGGGCACCAACGTTTTCTGCACCATTAATTCGCTGTTCTAAAGTTATGCCAAATTTTATACCTAAGTTTTCGGCGATCGCTTGAGTTTCACTCATCATTTGTCGCGCTAGTTCGCGGGTGAGGGGATAGCGACAAATATCCTCTAGAGTCGCACCAGTTAAGGCACTGATGGGATTAAACGCTACATTTCCCCACAATTTGATCCAAATTTCCGTGCGAATTTGATTGCGGATTGGTGCTTTGAATCCTGCCTGTTTTAAAGTTTGTGCCAATAATTGAATGCGATCGCTTTTACTACCGTCGATTTCACCCAGAGTAAAGCGATCGCCTTCAATATGTTTAATTACACCTGGTTCAATTATCTCAGTTGCCGGGTAAACCACACAACCAATAGCGCGTTCAGCACCGATACTAGTTTCAATAATCCCATCTGGATCGACAGATTTAATTCGCGTACCTTCATATTCACCGCCATGCTGACGAAAGTACCACCAAGGAACGCCATTTTGGGCTGTCACCACCATCGTGTGAGCATCGTAGAGTGCCGGGAGGAAAGGTGCGATCGCAGGAACACTGTGAGCCTTCACAGTTAAAATTACGACATCCTGTGGCCCAGCTGACTGAATATCGCTAGTTGCCAGAAATGGAGTAGCAATTTGGCTAGAACCATCTGCCATAAACAACTTCAGCCCATTTTTTTGAATTGCCTCCAAATGAGAACCACGCGCAATTAATGTCACTTCTTCACCTGCCAGTGCCAATTTCGCCCCTAAATATCCACCAATCGCACCTGCGCCAACAATACAGATTTTCATTTTGTCAAAAGAAATATTAAGTTGTGGAAGATGGTATCCAGTCGTTTGCGATCTAAACCGAATACCTTGGACTAGCTTACCTTCAACATTAACCTGTGAATATAACAGTACCCATCAGTGAAAGGTTAAGATAAAGCACCTTTTGTCAATCAATTAAAATACTCAAAATAGTTTTTGTGATAATGATAATTGTGTGTGGGGATAGGCCATACAATGTAGGGAAAGTGGGAAAGGTAGGATATTTTACTGTTTTTGTTGATTTTCTTATTGCTTGTTGTTAGCCTATTATTGAACTGATATTAAGATTAGTAAATATGAAAACAATAGAAATTAAAAATTTGCAAGCATCAGAAATTGAGGAACTTGATGATTTGGAAGTAGCGGCAATTGTAGGCGGCGCTCTCATTAAAGGACAAGTAAAAAGGTTTAATGAGTCCAAAGGATTTGGCTTCATTACACCGCTACTAGCTGAGGGTCAAAATGTTGAAATTGAGATTTAAGATGGTTCAAAAGGGCCGGCTGCTGTAAATGTTACGGCTCTATAAGACTTGAAATAAACAACCACGAAAAATCATCTCCAAACCGATATTGATTAACCCTCAAGCAGCTACGCTTTGCATTGCTTCTAATAGGTCTTGATGAATAGATTTTGAGGCAGCTACGATCAATCCAGGCATACTATAGTTTTTACAAGTATGCAATGGCGGTAAAGTCGAACCGTCCACAGTAGTTACAATCCAGCCAGCCTCTTTTGCAATAAAAGCAAGTGCAGCACTATCAAGAAATTTGCCCGACTTGATGATTGCTCCACTCAAGTCACCACTGAGAATACCATTGAGATTTGGAATTTGAATATCACTAGAGTAATCAGTCGCTATATCGATTACTTGATATCGATTTTTTAGTAAGGGTGCGATCGCATTCATACCCCATCCCAATAAAATAGCAGGTTTGGCGGATCTTATATCTAATGGGGCACAGGCTTCTAAGTTCATGTCTAGCGTGCCTTTAAAAGCACCTTCACCTCGAAGGGCGTAAAAATAAACGTTTTGGGCAGGAGAAATGGCAATTACTGCTTCAAAGTCATCCGCATTTAGAATACTGAGAATAATTTGGTAATTAGAATGTCCATCCATATAAAACTTCGTACCATCAATCGGGTCAAGTGTTACTAAGTAATCACCTTCTGAACCAAGTTCGATAGCGCGAAAATATTTGGTATTATTAGAACTTTCATATTCTTCACCATAAAAGCGAATATCTGGAAAAGTTCCTAGTAATACTACTTCTACTAAATTTTGAATAGCCACATCCGCATCAGTAAGTGCAGCACTAAAAAAGTTATTTGCTTCTTCTTTAGCGGGAAGTGCAGCAATTTTTGGTTGTAGAAAATGGGCATAGGCTGCTGCTACCTTGAGATGGGGAAGTAAAGTCTCTAAAATTAATCGAGTAGTTGGTGTTGTGGACATTGCAGCAAACTCCTTTTAGAAATAATCTATCGTCAACAGGGCGATAGAATTCTATATCTAGACAAAATTACGGTATCATTTGGATGCAATGATACCACCGTTGCTATATTACTTTAATCTGTATGTCTCCAAGAGCCTATAGAGCGATCGCAAGTTTTATTGCAAAATAAAGGGTTTAAGACCGAACGTCAACACTTAGTACAGTATTTCATTAATTCATCGCGAATTAAATTTGACCATACCTTGCATTGTTAATACATCGGCTTGTATTGTTAAGGGAACTCCAAGAAAAAATTATCCAATATTGTGGGGTGGGCAGCGTTCGACTGAGCGCTCACGCCGAAGTCTTGCTCGCCATCTAAACGCGTAGCAAGATCCCTGTAAAGGTACAATTTTGAATTGTTATTAATGGTTTTAGGAAACTTTTTCGAGCTTCTTCTGAGTAATTTTGGATAGATTGTGGCCTTTGAGTAATGAAGGTGCGCCAACAAGAGTACCTAGAATGAGCAGGCTAAGGATAGAAGTGGGTTCAGAAACAGTGACTATAGTTGCAGAAAAACTAATAGGTAACTCACTATCTTCCAATCCTAAATTTTCAAAACCTGGTATGATTGGCGGCGCAGAAAATACCTCTAAATAACCTGGTGTCGGCAAAAAACTCGCAAAAAATGGACTAGAATAGTTTCCTCCCGAAGTGGAATATCCAAAACCATCACCTGTTAACTGCTGAGTATTAAGACTAATTAAATTATCAACATTAAAAGGTTCGTTTCCTGGGATTGGAGTTCCAGCGGGTTGCAGACCAGTAATTGTTTCACCATTTCGCGTACCAGTAATTCCAGTAATTGAGTAAAAACCCAAATCGTTTGGGGTGTCATTAGTAGTGAAAGTACCATTCGCCTCTATGCCAGTACCAGAATAATTCCAACTCCAACTTAAAGCAGAAGCAGCTGGCATTGTCCCGAAAACTAATCCAGATGTGGTGACGAGGGCTATGGCAGATAAAGCTAGATTTTTCATGGAAGTCGTTACTGCGATCGCGGATCTTGTAGAAGGTTCCCGTGTATTATACGGAAGGAAAGATAGTATTATCAATCTTGGCTATTTCCTCAGCAGCGACCTAATAACCAGGCCAAAGCAGCATCAACATTATTAACCTGCTCCCCTGGCGGTATCGCTGGACGATTTACCATCACAACCTTTACGCCCAGTTCTCGCGCGGCAATAATCTTGGGCTTTGTGGCATCGCCACCGCTATTTTTACTGACGATGGTATCAATGTTATTCTCAATCAGAATTTTTCTTTCATTATTGAGGGTAAAAGGGCCGCGATCGCACAATACCATCCCCGGCGGTACTAAAGCATCTTCGCCAGGAGGGTCAATCATCCGCATCAAAAACCAAATTTTCTCTAAATGAGCAAAAGCGGCGAGTTCCTGTCTACCAACTGTCAAAAACACTCGCTGTGACTGATTTTGCAGGGCTATTGCTGCGGCTGCAACGCTGTCAACTTCAATCCAGCGATCGCCACTTTCTTTTTCCCAAGGCGGACGGATTAACATCAAACGGGGTACTGCAACTTCCGTTGCCGCATCTGCCGCATTGAAGGAAATCTGACTAGCGAAAGGATGGGTTGCATCAATTAATAAGTCGATTTGCATGACTCGCAGATAGCTAGCCAATCCAGCCGCACCCCCGAAGCCTCCAACCCGTAAATCGCCCAACGGTACTGACGGTTCGCGGGTGCGGCCAGCTAGAGAGGTGATTACTTCTAACCCTTGGATAGTCGTAACTTTGGCAGCTAATTCTGCTGCATCGCCCGTCCCACCCAGAATCAAAACGCGCATCATTTAGATAAAGGTGGAATCTTTGCTAAAATCCCCTTTTTCATTGCTTCTGGACGCTCTGACCAAGGCAGCAAACCATCTGCTTTAGCATAGTATTGACTAGCACATTCCAGCACCGCAGAGGCACTCCCATCAACGGCTAAATCACCAAATAAATATGTTAATTTGCCTTTGGCACTAAAGGCGACCACGCAAGAACGATTACAAGCACTCATACATTCAACTTCCTGAATCGGGAATTCATCTCGTAACTCCCAATCTTGTGCCAACTGCTGAAGTTGGTGTAAAAGTTTTTCACCACCACTTTCACCTAAGCGTTTTCCATTTTGCCAAACACTGGCACAGGTTTTGCAAACAAATAAAGTATGTTCAGCAACATCCAAAGGATTAGTTGGGGAAATATTTACAGTAGTAGTCATCTGTACCTCGCAGATATGTGAAACTAATAAATCGATTTCGGCGGGCATCCTGACTCACTCAACTTGAGATTTTCTTTAATCTCAAATTGGTTCACAGTTGCGGGACAGTGCCGGATTTGCACCGAACTTTCCCCGTTACCTCTGGTAGCTGACTCCCACCAGAACCGAACAACCTTATCGATCGTACACTAAAGTTATCGGAGAATACGAAACAATAAGCTTTGCGCCAACTATCAAACTGGACGACAGCCAGATAAAATACTGTGCATCTTTACTACTTGTCCAATAACTGCGATCGCAGGCGCACCAAATCCAGTTTGCTCTACCTGTGTGACTATTGTTTCTAATGTCCCAATTAATTCTTCTTGTTCTGGGCGCGTACCCCAGCGCACCAAAGCAATCGGTGTTTCTAAATTCAACCCAGCCGTAATTAATTCTTCCACAATATAAGGCAGATTGTGAATTCCCATATAAATTACAATGGTTTCGGAACCGTGAGCGATCGCACTCCAATTTACTTGCGGTCTATACTTACCCGCTGCTTCATGACCAGTTACAAATGTCACCGATGAACTATATAGCCGATGCGTCAAAGGAATACCTGCATAAGCTGCTGCTGCAATTCCCGAAGTGATACCTGGCACAACTTCCGTTGATATTCCAGCTTTGACTAATTCTTCCATCTCTTCGCCACCGCGACCAAAGATAAAGGGATCGCCACCCTTGAGCCGCACTACAATTGCACTATCCTGCGCTTTATCAATCAGCAATTGAGTTGTTTCTGACTGCAACAACGAATGTCTCCCAGCACGTTTACCAGCATTAATTTGCTCGGCTTGGGGATTAATCATTGCCAAAATTGCCGGACTCACCAAGGCATCGTAGATGACTACATCTGCACATTCCAACAAACCTTTTGCCTTCAAGGTAATTAGTCCTGGATCTCCTGGCCCTGCACCGACTAAATAAACCTTTCCTAAATACTTGTTTCTTTGTGTCATTGTGCGGTTCATCTATCTATTAAATCCCAAATTAGCTCGGCTAATTCTGCACTTGCTCCCAGTGGCTCTGCCAATTGGAAATTCACCGCAGAAAATTGTAATTTTAGTTCCTCTATTGAGGTGGCGATCGCATCGGTTATTCCACCAGCGAATAAAAAGTATGGCAAAATTGCAATTTCCCGATAACCAGCATCCACCAATTCTTTCACCCGTGATTCTAAACTAGGAGGCCCAGCCCAATAAGCAGCCACGGCTGGCAAACTCGCCGCTATTGCTTCCACAGTTTCTTTAGAACCTGGGCGACGGCTACCATGAGCTAAGAGAATCCATGCTTCTGCTTTCATAGCAGCTATTTGTTTTGCCAGCAATTTCTCTAAATTAGGGTGAGAGCCTAAATATGGTTGCAATTCAATGATGATATCTTGACCAGCAGCCTGTTGGGCGAGTGCTACTTCGGCAGGAATATCTGTCATCACATGGACTCCCGGCAGTAGAAATAGCGGTACAATTTTGAGACGATTTTCATTTTGAGACAGTGGGCAATCGCCAAAAGCGCTTTTAGCAAATTCTTGAATCTGCTCGTGTAAAGGCTGAGGATTCATTTCTAAAGCAGCGATGCCAACTAAATGTTCGCTATGTACTGAGTTATGGTTTTTTGACAATTTGTGACACACCAGCCTAGCTAGTTGTTGCATAGCAATTTCTGGGCGCGGGTCGCGGCTTCCGTGAGATAGTAGTAGATAGGCAGATGACATCGGTAATTGAATTCTTAGTTACTATTTTTATTTAAGATTAAGCCGGGGATAATAAGTACTCTGGTAATTATTGAAACTATTATTAATTATTAAATAGAAGTATTCTTAACCACTTTTATATTCTCCCCTACTCCTTCTCTTATTGTTCTTCGGCAGTGTAAGTATAAAATTGATCGAAAGCTCCTACCGTTTCAAATTTGTACGAAGGTATCCAAGAGTTTATTTTTAAATCTGTACGGTAAATGCTAAAAATCACGAAATCTTGCCTTTCTGTGGTCTTGGCAATAATTTCTTGGATTTGTGGGTTAGCCGAGTCAACTAACTTATCGCAATTAAAACGGATTAAATTTTCAAGAATATTCGTAGTTTTATTACATACATCGGTTTTTAAGTATTTTGTCAGCCGTTGAACTGCATATTCTTCATATTCAACTTGACTGGGATTGGTTTTCGCCATTGTCACACCCAAGGCGGCAAGTCCTACTGCTGCTCCAGTATACGCGATGATGGTCAATGGTTTCATATTTGCCAAGTAAAATTCATTGTAATTGTTAGATTCTGGAGACTCTAAATCAACTAAGTCCGTTCCTTGAAGAAAAACTCTTGATCGCTTGCCAAATTGTTGCTATAATTCAAATTGTTGAATGGCGAGCGTAGCCAAGTGGTTAAGGCAGTGGTTTGTGGTACCACCATTCGTGGGTTCGAGTCCCATCGTTCGCCCTACATAATTTCATATTTATAGCTATACTCCTATTAAAGGTGTGTTGTATGGTGCGAACAATCATAAGCATCACTTTACCAACAATTGTCATCTCATAAGTTTATAGACTTGCAAGGATTGCAAGTCTATAATAATTCATTAGATTATCTTATTAAATAAGTTTATGTATATAAGCAAAATTACTTGCTAAATTAAATTTAGGTATGCAATGCCTTATATCCTTTTGGGCTGATGCGATCGAGGCAAGTAATATCACTTTTAATTATTTTATTCTTTTACTATATAGTGAGTGCCTCGATTTCATCGTAATTCTGCTTCTGCAAACCTCTGTCCTCTTAAACCCAAGCTCTGGACTGTTGAAGCTATAAATTTAGGCTTTGCAGCACCCTTTAATTGGACTGCTGTTTGTTTTAATAGCTTTTTAAGCCAAGAAGTTAATACTGCTCAAAAGAAGGGATGCTGAATTTTCAAACATTGTTTGAATCAATACCAGGATTGTATATCGTCTACTCACTCGACTTAGTGATTGTCGCCGGAAGTGATGCTTACTTTCGGGCGACCAAGACCAAACGAGAAGAGGTCGTTGGTCGCCATTTATTCGAGGTTTTTCCGGATAATCCCGACGATCCAAATGCTACTGGAGTTCGGAATTTACGTGCCTCGTTAGAAAACGTACTCAAGTATCGCCAGCCTCAGACAATGGCAGTGCAGAAGTATGACATTCGCCGCCCGGAATCAGAAGGCGGTGGCTTTGAGGAGCGGTACTGGACACCAACCAACTCGCCAGTCTTTGATGAAAATGGTGAAATGACGCACATTATTCATCGAGCCGAAGATGTCACCGAATTTATGCGGGTGCAGCAGCAGCGAAACGAACAGCGTCAGTTGAATAAATCACTCCAGACTCGCACCGACCAAATGGAGATGGAAATTTATACTAGAGTGCAGGAGTTACGAGAGGTCAACGAACAACTGCAAGCGGCGAATGAGGCATTGTCAGAACTCGATCGCGCCAAAACCGTTTTTTTCAGCAATATCTCCCATGAGTTTCGCACGCCTTTAACACTGATGTTGAGTCCGCTCGAAGACTTGTTACTCGACACTCAAACCCCATTAGTGCCCCAACAGCGCGATCGCCTTGAACTCGTGCAGCGAAGCGGACTCCGGTTGCTGAAATTAGTCAACACGCTGCTTGATTTTTCGCGGCTGGAAGCGGGGCGAATGCAAGCATCATATCAACCAATTGACTTAGCCGCATTCACAACAGAGCTAGCTAGTATGTTTTGCTCGCTCATGAAACAGGCTGGTCTGGAGTTCGCGATCGACTGTCCGACCTTGCCAGAGGCAATCTATATCGATCGCCAAATGTGGGAGAAAATAGTATTTAATTTATTATCGAATGCCTTTAAGTTTACGTTGACGGGAACCATCACCGTTCGATTGCAGCGCGATCGCAATACTGTTAATTTAATCGTTGAAGATACTGGAAGTGGCATTCCAGAAACTGAAATTTCGCATCTGTTTGAACGGTTTTATCAAGTCAAAGGGTTACAGGGACGAAGTTTTGAAGGCTCTGGAATTGGCTTATCGCTCGTGCAAGAACTGGTGAAGTTGCATGGCGGTTCTATCAGCGTTACCAGCGTCTTAGGACAGGGTAGCCGATTTACAGTTTCGATTCCAACTGGGTGCGCGCATTTACCACAAGAACGGTTAAATGCCCCTGGGACTGTGGCATCAAACACACTCAGCGCCACGCCATACCTTGAAGAAGCTTCGCGCTGGCTTTTGGAAGCAGCAGGGGGGCAGAGGAGCAGGGGGGCAGGGGGGCAGGGGCGCAGAGGAGATACGGAGAAAGAAGGTAGTTTTAATAGAGTGTTTTTCCCCTCTACTGCTTCTGCCCGTATCCTCTTAGCAGATGACAACGCCGATATGCGCGATTATATGCGGCGATTGTTGAGTCAACGGTATGAGGTTGAGGCAGTCGCTGATGGAATGGCGGCTTTGGCTGCAATCCAGGCACAGCACCCGGATTTGATTCTCAGTGATGTGATGATGCCGGGGCTGGGTGGGTATGAGTTGCTACATCAACTGCGGGCTGACCCCCAAACCAGAGAATTGCCCGTGATTTTGCTGTCAGCGCGGGCGGGTGAAGAGGCTCGTGTAGAAGGGCTGGCAGCGGGAGCCGATGATTATTTAATCAAACCGTTTTCGGCTCGCGAACTACTGGCTCGTGTTGAGTCAACTTTAAAACTGATAGATATCCGCAAACAAGCGGCTCAGACGCTGCAAGCCAGCGAACAGCAGCTTAAACTTGCTCTGGAGACAAGCAAACTCGGCTCTTGGCAACTTGATATTAAGACCAATGTTCTGTCTACTTCTGACCAGTGCAAAGTCAACTATGGTCTGCCGATTAATACTGATTTCTCGCACAAAGTTTTAATGGAGCGGATTCATCCAGAAGATCGGACTTGGGTACAGGCGGCAATTCAAGACTCGATTACCAACAGCAGCAATTATGAGGTGGAGTATCGCACTGTTTGGGATGATGGCAGCACGCACTGGGTGCTGGTTCGGGGGCATATAATTGACGACGAGGCGGGAAATCCGGAACACATGATCGGGATTTCCATCGATATTAGCGATCGCAAACAAGCCGAAGCTGACTTACGGGAAACCCACGTGCAATTGGAGTCCGCTTTAGCAGCAGGAGCCATTTACACATGGCGGTGGAAGATTTCTGAGAATCTAGTAATCGTGAATGCAGCCTTTGCTCGCTTGTTTGGGGTTGACCCTGTGGAAGCAACAACAGGTTTGCCGATTGAACTGTTTGTCCAAGCAATGCACGAAGAAGACCGCCCACGAACGGTCGCTGCAATTAATCAGGCGATTGTAACCGGGGAAGAATATTTTAGTGAGTACCGCGTTTATACGGCAAGAGGCGAGGAGCGCTGGCTTGCCGCACGCGGCCGAGTTGAATATGCTGCTGATGGCAGACCGATTGCTTTTCCTGGAGCATTAGCAGACATTACCGAACGCAAACAAGCCGAATCCGCTTGGCAACAGATTTCTGCCGAACTCGAACGACAACTGCGAAAATTCGACGCGATCGCCTCTTCCGTAACTGATTTTATTTACACATTCGATTTGTCTGGAAGGTTCACTTACGTCAATCAGCCGTTGCTTGACCTCTTACAGAAAACTTCGGCCCAAGCCCTTGGCAAAAACTTTTTTGACCTGGATTATCCAACCGATTTAGCAACCACACTCCAAAGACAGATTCAGCAAGTCATCGAGACGCGCCAACCGCTCAAAGATGAAACGCCGTATACAAGTGCATTCGGCACGCGTGCCTATGAATACATTTTTGTCCCACTTTTGGACGTAAATGGGATGGTAGAAGCGGTGGCAGGTGTGACGCGAGATATTACCGATCGCAAGCAAATCGAAGCGACTGTGAAAGCAAGCAACGAACGTCTGAAGCTGCTTTCAGAAGTTGCCAACGATCTGTTGCTCAACGAAGATCCCAAGATGTTTTTAGCGAGTTTGTTTGAAAAAATTTCGACTTATTTGGGACTGGAAGTTTATTTTAATTACTTGTTTCAAGAAGACCAGCAACGCCTTCAACTTAATACCTATGGGGGTATCTCAGAAGACATTGCTTTATCCGCTAAATTTTTGGAGTTAGGGCAGGGTGTATGTGGTTATGCGGTGCAACATCGCCAGCCAGCTATCGTTGAAAATGCCCTCTCAACCACCGATCGACTTCCTATTCCAGTTCATCATTCAAGCGGCATCAGAGCTTATGCTAGTCATCCGTTAATCGTGGGCGAACGCGTCTTAGGCACCCTGGGACTGGGAACTCGTCAACGCGATCGCTTTACGCCAGACGAACTCGACCTCATGCAAACAGTAGCCAATCAACTAGCTGTTGCCTTAGAGCGATCGCGTCTAATTGCAGAGCTACAGGCACGAGCCGAAGCGTTAGATCGAAGTAATCGCATTAAAGATGAGTTCTTGGCAGTTCTTTCCCATGAACTGAGAACGCCGATGAATCCAATTCTGGGATGGTCAAAACTGTTGCAGCAAGGAAAGCTAGATGCCCAAAAAACGAATGCTGCGATCGCCACGATTGAGCGCAACGCCCAGCTTCAAGTGCAACTCATTGATGACTTGCTGGACATTTCCCGGATTTTGCGCGGCAAAATGAGCTTATCAACCTCACCCATTGACCTCAATACAGTGATTTGGGCCGCGCTGGAAACAGTTCGGTTAGCCGCTGAAGCCAAGTCAATCCAAATTCAGACTATCGTCTCGCCCGTTCTGGGCGTGGTAGTCGGGGATGCAGGGCGATTGCAACAAGTCGTATGGAATCTGCTGTCGAATGCCGTTAAGTTTACACATAATGGGGGACAAGTCACGATTGCCCTATCTCAAGCTGAAAATCGCGCCCAAATTCAAATCACCGATACTGGAAAAGGAATTAGTGGCGACTTTTTGCCCTACGTGTTTGAGCATTTCCGGCAAGAAGATAGTGCAACCACCCGCAAATTCGGCGGACTAGGGTTGGGATTGGCGATTGTGCGCCAAATTGTGGAAATGCATGGTGGAACCGTAACAGCAGAAAGTCCAGGTGTTGGGCTAGGAGCGACATTTACGGTTAAAATTCCACTTGCACCTCAGTTAACTCAAGCACCAACCTTAGAGCGATCGCCCGTTCAGGAGGGTGATTTGAACGGCATTCAGATTTTAGTCGTCGATGATGAAACGGACTCGCGAGACTTCATCGCTTTTGTTTTAGAACAAGATGGGGCGATCGTCACTGCTGTTGGATCTGGGACTGAGGCGCTGCAAGCGATCGCTCAATCCATTCCCAACATCATCATCAGTGACATTGGGATGCCAGAGATGGATGGCTATATGCTGATGCGACAAATTCGTACCCTTGGGCTTGAGCAAGGGGGACAAATTCCCGCTATTGCTTTAACAGCTTATGCCGGAGAACTCGATCGGCAGCAAGCGATCGCCGCCGGATTTCAACGTCATATCGCCAAACCCATCGAGCCAGAAACTTTGGTGGCGATCGTCGTCGAAATGCAGACTTACAATAGAATTCAGAGTTCAGAATTCAAAATTTAAAATAGTTAAAAAATCAGAAGAACATTTGATGAATAAATATACTAATTATTCTAAATTATTCTATATTTTTTTGACAAAGAGATAATAGCGGCACAATTACTTATTCTCAAAATTAGCACAATATCGCTAATACTGAAAGTTGCAGAATAAATTATTTATACGCACTATAACAATGAATATTAGCACTCTGAAATAATTAAAAAATATTGATTTAAAAGTCTTATAAAGCTTGATAATTAGGTCGGCTTAAATAATTATCGTTGGGATAAAGCAGAGGGCAGGGAGCAAGGAGCAAGAAGAAAAAGGGTTTGAGCCTTATTTATTTTTCTTCACACAGTTTGGTTTTATTGTGCCAACTTACTTAGTTAAATCTTTTCCTTCTAGATGTGCTGATAATCAAAATATACGCAAATAAATGATATAGTAAAGATTACATTAAGCAATTGAGGGTGCGATCATTTTTGCCCCAAATATTATTATGCAGTTATTTAGTAACCTCTATCAAAAGAAATAAAAATTGTATTCCTTTAGTGAGATCCAAAAATACTGAGTCATAGATACTTTAGGTAAAGAAGAACACGCTTTAAGTGTCTGCTAAAAAGTTGATACTTGTATGTACACAGGTAAATATAATTTATCTGTGTTGTTTCGTGTTTATATATGTCTAACAAAAGGTGGAGGCTTATTTGTCTTGCCTAGAAAGTTAACAATGCAAACATCGTCATTTAGTGGAGTTGCTATGTCTGAATTGCTTCAAGCAGTCTTAGATAGTGAAGAAAGAAGTGATTTACGTTCTTTTCTTAGTGAATTACGCCAAAAAGAAAAGAAGTACTTACTACGGAACGACATACTGAATGTATATAGTGAGTATTGCTCCAAGTCTCAGAAACCTGAGACTTTTTACACTTCTTCTGAGTTGGGAAAACTCATTTACTATACTCAGGAAATAATTCAAGAGGACTCAAACTTCTGTTTCATCATCCGTTCTAAGATTGCCAGCCAAGAAGTTTACTGGCTGACATCAGACTTAAGCATTCAGCCGATGACGGTGCAGGATTTGTTGGATCTGCGCGATCGCTTAGTAAACAAATATCATCCCAACGAAGGCGACCTGCTAGAATTGGACTTCGGCCCGTTTTATGACTACACCCCAATCATCCGCGACCCCAAAAATATTGGTAAAGGGGTACAATTTCTCAACCGCTATCTATCCAGCAAAATATTTCAAGACTCCAAACAATTGCTCGACAGCTTATTGAATTTCTTGCGCCTGCACCACTACAACGGTGTGCAACTGCTACTCAACGATCGCATTCAATCACAGCAGCAACTTTCCGAGCAAGTTAAGAAAGCGATCGGTTTTGTTGATAACCGCCCCGAAGATGAACCCTACGAACAATTCCGCTTCCAATTGCAGTCAATGGGTTTTGAGCCAGGTTGGGGTAACACCGCAGCGCGAGTGCGGGAAACTTTAAGTATTCTCGATGAATTGATTGATTCTGCCGATCCTCAGACTTTAGAAGCATTCATTTCTCGTGTCCCGATGATTTTTAGAATCGTCTTGGTATCAGCTCACGGTTGGTTTGGGCAAGAGGGAGTTTTAGGGCGTCCCGATACCGGCGGTCAGGTAGTTTACGTCCTTGACCAGGCAAAAAGCCTAGAGAAGCAGTTACAAGAAGATGTCCTGCTTGCGGGTTTAGAGAAATTGAATGTCGAGCCAAAGGTAATTATTCTCACCCGCTTGATTCCCAATAGTGATGGCACCCTTTGTAATCAACGGCTAGAAAAAGTTCACGGTAGCGAAAATGCCTGGATTTTGCGAGTGCCTTTACGGGAATTTAATCCTAACATGACTCAAAATTGGATTTCCCGGTTTGAGTTTTGGCCTTATCTAGAAACTTTCGCCATTGATTCCGAAAGAGAACTACGAGCAGAATTTCACGGCACACCTGACTTAATAGTTGGAAACTATACTGATGGAAATTTAGTAGCATTCTTGCTGGCGCGACGGCTGAAAGTTACTCAATGCAATGTTGCCCATGCTTTGGAGAAATCTAAATACTTGTTCAGTAACCTCTACTGGCAAGAATTAGAAGATAAATATCACTTTTCATTGCAATTCACAGCTGACTTGATTGCCATGAATGCTGCCAATTTTGTGATTAGCAGCACCTACCAGGAAATTGTCGGAACACCGGATAGTGTGGGACAATACGAGTCATATAAGTGCTTCACCATGCCGGAGTTGTATCATGTTACCAATGGCATTGAATTATTTAGTCCCAAATTTAATGTTGTACCGCCTGGAGTAAATGAAAATAATTACTTCCCTTACACGCGGATTAAAGACCGAGTAGAGAGCGATCGCCAACGCCTTGCAGAAATGCTTTTTACTCTGGAAGATCCCACGCAAATCTTTGGCAAACTCGACGATCCTAACAAGCGCCCTCTCTTCTCAATGGCGCGTCTTGACCACATCAAAAACCTCACAGGTTTAGCTGAATGTTATGGTCAAAGTAAAGAATTACAAGAGCATTGCAACTTAATTTTAGTCGCGGGTAAGTTACGCGTCGAAGAATCAGATGATAACGAAGAACGCAGCGAAATTATCAAACTTTACCAAATAATTGACCAGTACAATCTCCACGGGAAAATTCGTTGGTTGGGTGTGCGCCTCTCTAAAACTGATTCTGGTGAAATTTATCGAGTCATTGCCGATCGTCAGGGGATTTTTGTCCAACCAGCTTTATTTGAAGCTTTTGGTTTAACAATTTTAGAGGCGATGGTTTCAGGATTGCCAACTCTTGCCACACAGTTTGGCGGGCCACTGGAGATTATTCAAGATAAGGTGAATGGCTTTTTGATTAACCCAACGAATTTAGAAGAGACAGCCACCAAAATTGTTGACTTCATCACTAAATGCGAACAAAATCCTAACTATTGGAGTGAAATTTCTCAGCGAGGAATTGACCGAGTTTACAGCACCTATACTTGGAAAATTCACACTAGCAAGCTGTTATCATTAGCACGGATTTATGGCTTCTGGAACTTTACCTCTATGGAAAATCGGGAAGATTTGTTGCGTTATCTTGAGGCTTTGTTCTATTTAATTTACAAGCCAAGAGCGCAACAGCTATTAGAGCAGCACAAGCACCGATAATAAGTTAGAAGAGACAAGCTGTTCCATATTTAACTCAATACGCTTGGATTAAGGATTTTTGGTATGTAGAGACGTTGCAATGCAACGCCTCTACATACACCTACGCCTATGTATAAAATATTGTCAACAAGCAAGATTTAATGCCAATATATCAGAAATTATTGATAAAATGTGCTAACCCTAGCTAGATGAGCTAAATCACAATTACTATTGAGGTCTATTTGTGAAATAAGCAGCCCAAAAGCTTAAAAATCAGGAAACCATTCCATGAGCGATCTGACCAGTGACAGCCAACTATCAAGGATTGTTTTGAAGGGCTTTAAGTCTATTGCTGAATGTGACCTTAAGCTTTTGAAACTCAACATACTTATTGGATGTAATGGTGCAGGTAAATCTAACTTCATAGGCTTCTTTCGCATGGTTCAGCAGATGCTTGAGAGGAATCTGCAAGTTTTGGTAAGCCGCCAGGGTGGCCCTGATGCGATCTTGCATTTTGGACGTAAAACAACTGAGCAATTAGAGATTGAGCTTTATTTTGGAAACAACGGGTACTTCGCAACGCTTGAACCAACTCAAGACAACCGTCTGATGTTTACCAAAGAGTCTTTTTGGTGGAACATGAGCGGTGAGCGTGAACTCGGTAGTGGTCATTTTGAGAGTAAGGCTTTACGGGGCACCAAGACAAGAATTGACCAGTACATATTGCCCACCATGCGGCAGTGGCGGGTTTATCATTTCCATGACACAAGCGACAGCGCTTATGTGAAGCAACCACACGGGATTAATGATAATGTTTACTTGCGTTCTGACGCACGCAATCTTGCAGCTTTTTTATATTTGTTAAGTGAAAATTATTCGGAATCTTATCGGCGAATTGTCAAAACAATTCGACTTGTTGCTCCTTTCTTTGGTGATTTCTATCTACGCCCTTCTCCACAAAACAATGAGGCGATCGAGTTGGAATGGGTCGAGCAAGGTCAGGATATTCCGTTTAAAGCTCATCTTCTTTCGGATGGAACACTTCGTTTTATCTGCCTGGCCACTGTCTTTTTGCAACCTACTTCCCTTCAGCCCGAAACGATTTTGGTTGATGAACCTGAGCTAGGTCTTCACCCGTATGCAATTACTGTTCTTGCATCGTTAATGCGTTCCGCCGCAAGAGAAAAACAAGTTATTGTTTCAACTCAGTCCGTTGAATTGCTCAATGAATTTAGCGCGGAAGATGTAATTGTTGTGGATCGCGATCGTGGTAAATCATCACTCCGAAGATTGAATGAGGATGATTTATACGAGTGGCTTGAAGACTACAGCTTAGGAGAACTGTGGAAGAAGAACATCCTTGGCGGGAGACCTTCACGATGATCCGAATACACGTTTTTGTAGAAGGACAGACGGAAGAAACTTTTGTAAAAGAAATACTCTGTGAACATTTTCAGCGAAAAGACATATACCTCAACCCCATTCTTGTGCGAACTAGCTCAACAAATAAGGGCGGTGTAGTGAGCTATGCAAAAATTAAGCCGCAATTGAATCGTAAATGCCTTGAAGATGATTCGGCGTTCGTCACTACGATGTTTGATTTATATCGATTGCCAAATGATTTTCCAGGAAGCAGTTCTCTGCCTAGTACGAATGACCCATTTCAGAAAGCTGAATATCTTGAGCAGCAAATGAGCGCAGACATTAAACACCAAAATTTTCTGCCTAATTTACTGGTTCATGAGTTTGAGGGACTCCTGTACAGCAATCCACAAGCTTTTCTCGCATGGTTTGACCAAAGTATAGTAGATAGTCTACAGGCAGACCGTAACTTATTTATTTCACCTGAACATATTAATGAAGGCCCGACAACAGCCCCATCCAAACGAATTATTAGATGTTGCCTTGGATATGAAAAGCCATTACATGGCTCCTTGATTGCAATGGATATTGGGTTGGATACAATACGTCAGCAATGCCAGCATTTCAATCAATGGTTAACACGTCTTGAAAATATCAGCGGCAGTAACGGTTGAAGAGAATATATTGCCCTCAAAAGACAGTAAAAATGTTACTTGTGTACTCCACATTTTAGAAAGTTTTCAGGATTATTGCTAATTTACAAAAGTGATTTTTTCTCAGATTTTCATAAATGAATCAGGAATTATGAATAATACGAAGTTTCATAACTCCTAACTCCTCACTAAATTGTCAACGCACTCCAAGTTCGTTGACCAACTACTCCATCCACACCTAAATTTTGCTGGTTTTGAAAGGCTTTGACAGCAGTCTCTGTTAGTGCGCCAAAAATCCCATCTACTCTCACAGCATAACCGTTAGACACTAATAACTGTTGTAAGGCTCTGACAGCAATACCAGAACTACCGAAATAAAGAGTCGGTAGAGGCTGGCTACTAAACTTCTGAAACCGTCCTGTAGCCTTTGTACGGACTTTACCTCCAGACTGAAAAGACTTCTTAGGCTTACCTAAATTAGAAGAAATTAGTCCCAGATTCTTTTTGCTAATTTTCTGAAGTATGTGTTCTTTTTCTAGTTTTAGCGCTGAGAGAGAAGCCTGGGAAATCTCATCTGTCTGCATAAATTCAGGTGGCGTAACTTTAGCAGCTATCTCTAACTGACTCTGTTTTGACTGGTTTACATCATTTTCCATCTGAAATAATTGCTGCTGTGGCAAATTGATCCCAGATGCTTGTCTTATTGTTAACACGCCCGTCATCATCAGGCCAATTTCATTCATTTTAGTTTATTTTACTTCAACCAATATTTCTTTTAACCAACATTTGCTGTCCGGGATAGTACATACTGACCAAATAAAAAGTCATGTACTAATTTTTCCAGGTAATATTTTCATGTTCATATTTGCTCACCCCCGATCCCATTTAATCAGATTAATATTATTAATCAAGCCATCAAGTTATCAGACATACTATCTAAATCAATGGTTTAGACAATAACATACTAAGTAAGTCGCTGTGAATATTTATCATCAGGTTCAGACAGGAGGCAGGTGGTCACTGAGCGTAGTCGAAGTGAGGCAGAAGGCAGAAGGAAAGAGGGTTTTAGTCCACTTTACTTTTATTAACATAGTTTGATTTTTCCCGCCTGTTCTACTTATACGATCGCCAGGGAATCGCATCAAACAAATTTATCTAGTTATATTTAGCTCATGCTTGATATGCTGATGTTACTTTTATCATGTTTATACTGCCAGTAAAAATACTACTTAATTCATTGAGGCAGTTTTTTAACTATTGATTAAAAGCTCTTAATTTCAAATACTTTTTATCAATCACAATTTCTGTAAATACGGTTTACTTAAGGATTATTGGTCTTTGAAGACGCGATTTATCGCGTCTCTACAATAAGGGTTTTGTTGCTCATTCTGAACTGTATTGCAACTTATGTCGCTCCTTCAAGCTATTCTCGAAAAGCTCACACTTTCACCTCAAAAGAATGAAACCGCACAACCTTGTTGCACGGTATGAAATTTGAGTTAAAGTTTAGATACTACATGAAAAAATTACACAGAGGCACTGAACATAATGTTTGTGCAATTCTCTTTTCTAATCTGTGTTAATTTTTATATCATTTTGAAACTTTGAGAAAGAATGCACCTTAATCAAAAAGTGTGTAGGTGTAGGTAGCCCTTAGATATCGCTTAGTACTCTAAGTTGTGGATATTGAAAAACTTTTTACCTTTTATCATCTCGCCACAAAGCAATACCGCCTAATAAACCAGTGATATTGGGGATGAGTTTGACATTTAACGGGAGCTGTAAATTCACTCTCACCGCTTCACCACCGCCAATGTAAAGGTAGTCATAATTAAACAGATGTTGCAAGGATGCGATCGCTTTTTCTAAACGCCTATTCCATCTTTTCTCACCAATTTTTTCTAACTCTGCACGCCCCAACTGTTGCTCAAAAGTCTCTCCTTTGCGAAACGGATGATGCCCCATTTCCATATTTGGTACCAGCTTACCATCTACAAATAAAGCCGAACCAAACCCCGTACCCAGAGTAATCACCAATTCGACACCTTTACCAGCGATCGCACCAAATCCCTGCATGTCTGCATCATTAATCACCCGTACAGGCTTGTTTAAGTGTTTTAATAATGCTTTTTCCAAATCAAATCCGATCCAATCTGGATGTAAATTTACCGCTGTTTCCGTGACTCCACAGCGTACCACACCGGGAAAACCGACCGAAACACGATGAAATTCACCTTGAGCGGCGGCTAAAACTACAATTGCATTAATTACAACCTCCGGTGTCGCAGGTTGCGGTGTATCTAAACGCGCTCTTTCTGTTACAGGATGCCCCGTAATATCCAAAACCATAGCCTTAACACCACTACCGCCAATATCAACCGATAGGGTACGAATCGATCCATTTTCTTCAACCATTGAGTTACATCCTTGTTAATGCTTGTTATTTCGTTATTAATTATGCTCTGCTGCATTTGATAATATCTTGGATGTTTGGAGAGTCTCTATATTGGTGGAGAGAAGGCAGATGCAGTAAATTTTTCCCCCCTGCCCCTCTGCCTCTTTACCCTATGCCCGAATGGCACGCTTGTTAAGCACAAACCCCTGATCTAACCGGATGAGAGGGTGTGGGGGGTAGGGTGTAGGGTGTAGGGAATCAAGAAAATGTTGAACTCCTTGACGCAACTAAAGGTTAATTGTCTTAAACACTACACCCAACACCCTACCCCCAACACCCTGCCAAACACGAGGTTTCACGTTTTCTTAGTGACATTCACCCTATGCCCAAAGTTAAAAATCCCATACATTCAATGCCGGACAGCATCTAGATTTGTTAATCTAAGAATAATGGAAATAGTACTAGCGTAGCTGCTTAAAATCTATCGGGCAGCAAATTTCTATTAAAAGTAATATAAGAGAAAAAATTATGACGGCGTTTGAACCTCAAAGCATCCGCTCGTATAGCCAAGAAGATGTCCAACAAATTCTGCACTTAGCGATCGCTCGTCAAGCAGATGATAAAGACACAGAATTTTCTTATGAGCATATATTAGAAATTGCTGCTGAGTTAGAAATTTCACCTGAGTCTTTAAAATTAGCAGAGCGCGATTGGGTATTACAACAGGGCCAAGTTCAACAACGAAAAGCTTTTGACGCTTACCGCATCAGAAGATTTCAGAAGCGTTTAAGCAAATATGCAATTTCCAATGGTTTTTTTATACTGCTTGATTTAATTACTGGTGGCGGAATTTCTTGGTCGCTGTACATTTTACTATTCTGCGGATTGCCTGTAGCGCTTGATGTCTGGAATACCTTTCAAATCAAAGGTGATGAGTATGAAATGGCATTCCAAAAATGGAGCCGCAACCATCAGATTAAGAAAACCATCAGCACAGTTTTGAATAAGTGGTTTAAGGTATTACAGGCTTAATCAAAACTTTCTCTAACTCTAACCCATCTCTACTTAATTCCCCCCAGGAACCTACGGTGTACACACAAGTCTGAAATAAGCTGATTAACTAGGGTTTTACCCCACCCTAACCCTCCCCTTGCCAAGGGGAGGGAACTGGATTTCTTTTTTCCCCCCGTCGTAAATCCAATAAAATTGGCACGCAAGCTACAAAACCAACTTGCAAAGGGGAGGGAACTGGATTTCTTTTTTCCCCCTTTATAAGGGGGGATTAAGGGGGGTAATTTGACTTGTCTGTACACTGTAGCCAGAAAGGGGGAGAATATTTTGCGATCGAACTTAACTAGATACTGAATTAGCCGCCTCGGAAACCTTCTCAGGAGGTGGAAAGCCACCCATGCGAATCTCTGAAGTGAAGGAAGTGATGCTAAATCCACCAAAACTCTTGAGGACATTTACCCGCATTCGCAAATTGGGGCTAGCAAACCACAGCCGTTCCTCTGAGAATATGTTTTCATCCTCTGTAGTTAGGATTAAAGCACCATCACTGTCAAATTTATAGCGTCCGGCAACTGGAGTTTTATTGGCATCAACTATTTCTCTGAGTAACCTGCCTTGGGTCGGATTATCTGCATCAGGTACCGAAACTAACACAGTTGAACCACTATGTTTTGCTCGATCCTTGTCCATTGTGCCGTTCCAGATAATTTTGGTAGCACAGGAAGCAGAACTAGGATTAATGTTGTAACTTTCACACAGCTTAACTACTTCTGGACGATCTAATGGCAGCGTCTCAATGATGATATCTGACTTGCTATGTTCTGATTGGTTAAAAGCCAAATGTTGATTAGTGCGATGAGAAAACCATTTACCAGCACTTAACTGAAAAAACTCTTCAATATTCATGAATGAAATTACCCTGCATCAAAATGCTAAAATTCCCACTTAATTATTATTAAAAGCTAGCAGGAGGTTTTAATATTAAGCTTGATTGCCTATTTCCTCAAGCTTCTTGAGGCCAATTCTGGCTGCCTCAGCAACGTTGAAATGATTGTCTTTTTCTAAGTATTTTAAAGCTGAGACACTCTTGGGAGTGGGAAGATTTCCCAAGGCTTCTGCCAAACGCTGCCTCACTAACCAATCATCTGATTGGGCGAAGCGCAGGATCTTATCTACAGACTCGATGTCTTGAATTTCTCCCAGTGCAGAGATTGCAGCTTGTTGCAACACGACTTCTTTGCTATCCAATGCCTGAATCAGAATTTGATGGGCACGAGGGTCTTTAATATTACCTAGAGAAACAGCTGCACTAAAACGTACTAGCCAATCAGTATCTTCATAAAATGCCCGTGAAAGCACCTCAAAAGCTCTGGCATCACCCAAATATCCTAAAGCACCAGCGGCATCAGCGCGTATACCATAATCAGGGTCATTTTCGAGAATTTTTACCAAAATAGAATAACATTCTGGTGTTGGCTTGATTCCCAGAGCAAATATTGCCATCGAGCGCAGTTGCAAAGATTCATCGTCTAGTACCTTTTTAATCAAAGGCACTGCATCCTCAGCCGCAACATGACGCAGATTAGCAAGGGCTACCATGCGATCGCGTAAATTCGGACTTTCTAGCTGAGTAGAAATTTCTTGTAAGCTTAGAGCTGCCATTTAGTTCAAAGCGTTTTCTTTACTTATCTTAATTTACCTGATTTGTTCATCACGCTGTCGCCCTACTGAAGTAGGAGTTTGGCGACTTTACAAAATGGCTCAATTATGAATAAAAAAGCGATCGCGCTTACACCAGTGAAGGAAATCGGTGTAAAGCCTCTGCCAATTGGGAAAATCACTCGCATTCATCGCCCTCTCTAAGAAAAGGCGTACTTGCCAATTCATTTAAGAAATATTAAGTACATCTTCATCGTGAATTGGTACGAGTAATTCTGCGTAGGCGTAGCTCGTCGTAGACATCGCCAAAAAGCCACAAAACTGGCGAATAACAACACATTAGCATTTTTAAAATAGTATTTGGGATAGCAATCGATTATGTACTTTTGTAAAGATATAACAAGAAGTTGCGTAAAGTTATTAGCTTGACCTGAGTAACTTAATAAGCTAAAACACATCTAATTTGCAGATCAAAATTTTCTCAATATCTTGTGGGGTGGGCCGAAAAGCCCGCCCTGATTATGCAACTTGAATGCTGATTAGCTTACAAGTTCCCTTAAACATAAAATCACAAGCCTAAAAAACTGCTTTGCAAAAATATCTCTAAGAAAAATACAAATGCTAGCAGGAATAGATTGTATGAAAATTAGTAAGCATGAGTCAACAGCTTTTCCTATAGAAATCAAAGTAATACCTACCCAATCAGAGAAAATTATTGACCAGCCTTTAGTAGCTAAGAGCAAGTCAGACTTTGAGAGTAAAGAGGAAAAACAACAACGTTTAGCTATTTTAGCAGAAGATACACGACGTAGGCTAAAACGAAGCGCTATGGACATTTATTGTATTGGTGTCAACTTGCTAGAAGCTCAAAAAATTATCGAACATGGTGAGTTTCTACCTTGGCTACGACAGGAGTTTGGAATGGGAAAAACTTCAGCCTATGAGTTTATTCACGTTGCTAGAGCATTTGAGTCAAAAATTCCGATAATCGGAAATTTGATTAATGGCATTACTCCTACTGCTCTTTATAAACTGGCTGCTCCTAGTACGTCTGAAGCGGCTAGAGATGAAGCAATAAAGATTTTGAAAACAGGCGAAGTAGTCGATCCAGAGGTTGCTAAAAATCTCATCAAAAAATATAAAACTTCTAAAACAGTAAAGGAACAGCAACCAAAATTTTCTTCAGTTAGTCAGCAGATAGATACAAATCAAGTAGAAACATTAGTCTTACCCAAGACTGAGGTTTCTAGCATTGAACAAATAACCACTAATCATCTGCCACTTTCTTCTCCACTTCCACAAAATGAACTGCGAAAATTGGTAGCGGAGCGTGATACTTATAAAGCACAACTAGAAGCGCTACAAATAAAGAATCAGAAACTTAAGCAAGATATTGCAAAACTTCGTTCAGAACTAACTTTATTACAAACTAATAAAGCTAGCAGTAGTTAGAAAAATCTCTGATACTTGTCTAAGAGGATGTTTGAAAAGTCGTAAAGTATATAGCAGGGGACTCTTAACAAAGAACAGGGTCAAAAGTCCCTTGTTGTCTAGGTTTTATATTAGGTTTATGTCCTAAACTACTTGGCGACAACTATACATTCATTTATATTCATATTTCTAATATGCTCGTTTTAAGCTTGCGATTATAAACATTTGCCAGAAATGAGTGAGTTTCTAATTTACACAGCCCTGATTTTTTTGATGTTAAAATCTCTTATAAAATGCCATTCACGATTTTACAATCTCTTGCAGTACTAGCATTTAGCAAGGCTCTGTATATCTAGCTTTTCTTTAAAATCTATTTTTGGTAAATTCTTAAACTGGAAAAATTATCTAGTCTTAGATTTGCATAAAAAATAAAAAAACGTGAGTTCGACAAGCCCTTTTTTGACCTCTCCTCCAACCCCTCTTGGACACGGAGAGGGAAGCCAAAACCCTAATTTCTAGTTGCTCCTCCCTTTCACCGTGGGAGAGGGAGGTTGGCAGGGAGAGGTTCATCGAACTAACGTTAAAAAAGTAAGAAAAAATATTTAAAAAACATATTTTTAGATGGTAAATAAAATAATATCTGGGAAATTCTAAAAATTGAAAACAAAAATAAGAAAGCTTGCTTTTTTTTGAAAACAATGGTAGATATAAAACCAAGCAGCACCCAAATAAAGAACTTAGTATTTTTAGATGTAGACGTATTGGCAATTAGTTTGATATATAATGCTGCAAAAATTAACACAAGATAAATTTCAATAATTAGCCGTAAAATCGAGAGGCTTTTACAATGAAAACTTTGGAATCTAGCAATAAAGATCGGAAATAATTTGGATAATTACTTCGAGTAATTCTAACCAAATAGAAATTTTCTAGGATCTTGCATAAAACTCAAAGAATAAACTGATTGTTATTTGAAGGATTAAACAAACAACAAACAGCATTCTTAAGTTTAGGCACCACAAAATCAATAGTTGCAATTAGGAGATTCAAAGCAATGATTATAGTTATGAAATTAGGTACGCCATCAACAGAGATCGAGCGTGTTGTTAAAGAAATCAGTCATTATCAAATCACCCCAGAGGTATGCCAAGGTCAACATAAAACAGTAATTGGCTTAGTTGGCGAAACGGCAGAAATTGACACTAGGCAGATTCAAAATATTAGCCTTTTTATCGAGCAGGTTATCCGAGTAAAAAAACCATTTAAACGTGCTTCTTTAGAATTCCGCTATGGAGAACATAGTGAAGTGGTTGTACCTACACCTAATGGAGCTGTTACCTTTGGACAAACCCATCCTTTAGTTGTAGTTGCTGGGCCATGTTCTGTTGAAAACGAGCAAATGATTGTTGAAACAGCACAGATAGTAAAAGCAGCAGGGGCACAGTTTCTCCGAGGTGGGGCGTACAAACCTCGGACTTCACCTTATGCATTCCAAGGACATGGCGAAAGCGCATTAGGTTTGTTAGCAAAAGCTCGCGAAGTTACTGGTTTGGGTATTATCACAGAAGTTATGGATGCAGCTGATTTAGACAAGATTGTTGAAGTAGCAGACGTAATCCAAATTGGTGCCCGCAATATGCAGAATTTCTCCCTACTGAAGAAAGTAGGCGCTACTGGTAAAGCAGTGTTATTGAAGCGGGGACTATCAGCCACAATTGAAGATTGGTTGATGTCAGCTGAATATATTTTGGCAGCAGGTAATCCCAATGTAATTTTGTGCGAACGGGGAATTCGCACCTTTGACCGACAGTATACACGGAATACCCTTGATATATCTGCAATCCCTGTCTTGCGGACTTTGACTCACTTACCAATTATGATTGACCCTAGCCACGCCACCGGGAAATCAGAGTTTGTCCAACCGATGACTTTGGCTGCCTTGGCAGCTGGCGCAGATTCCTTAATGATTGAAGTTCACCCTAACCCAGCTAAGGCTCTTTCAGATGGGCCTCAATCTTTAACACCAGAAGCATTTGAAGAATTAATGCTAGAAATGGCTTCTTTAGCTAAGTTCTTTGGTCGTTGGTCTAAACAACATAGCCCCACCATTACCCCCAAGTTTGCTGCACGAGTTTCTACCACCGCCATTAGGGCTTTATAAGCGTGCCATTACCCTACCAACTAGGACATCCAATCAGTCCATCATCTGTGCAATCTAAATAATAATTGGAAGTTCAATGAATACAACATCACTCAACAAAAACAAGACCTTTCAACCTTCTGTAACCTCCCTAGTAAATTCCAGTAAAACTGTAGTTGTAGGCAACCAAGACCTAACAATAGACGAAGTAGCTAGTGTGTCCCGTCAGGGTGTTCAAGTACGCCTAACCGATAATCGAGATGTTGTGCAAGGCGTTCAAGCATCGTGCGATTACATTAGTAATGCTGTGGAATCTGGTCAACCAATTTATGGTGTGACAAGTGGTTTTGGTGGCATGGCCAATGTTGTCATTTCCCCTGAATCTGCGGCACTGCTCCAGAACAACCTGATTTGGTATCACAAAACCGGAGCCGGACAAAAATTACCGCTAGCTGATGTCCGCGCCGCCATGCTTTTGCGTGCTAACTCCCACTTGTATGGTGCATCTGGTATTCGTCTAGAACTTATCCAGCGTATGGAAACTTTCTTAAATGCTGGTGTCACACCCCATGTATATGAATTTGGATCTATTGGTGCAAGCGGTGATTTAGTGCCTTTATCCTACATTACTGGGGCATTGGTTGGTTTAGACCGTTGTTATACTGTTGACTTTAACGGCGAAGAAATCGACGCGCCGACAGCGTTGAGCCATCTGGGTTTAGAGCCATTACAATTACTTCCTAAAGAAGGATTGGCAATGATGAATGGCACCTCAGTCATGACAGGTATTGCTGCCAATTGTGTTTACGACACCAGAGTTTTATTAGCTCTCTCAATGGGGGCACATGCCCTAGCAATTCAAGGTTTGAATGGTACCAATCAATCATTCCACCCATTTATTCATCAACTCAAACCACATTCAGGGCAAAAATGGGCTGCGAACCAAATGCTGAACTTACTAGCAGGTTCACGCTTAGTCCGCGAAGAACTAGATGGTTCTCACAACTATCGGGGTGGAGATCCAATTCAAGACCGTTATTCACTGCGCTGTTTACCACAATACATGGGGCCGATTGTAGATGGGATCGAGCAGATTAAAAAACAAATCGAAGTAGAAATTAATTCTGTCACCGACAACCCACTGATCGATGTTGAGAACCAAGTTAGCTATCATGGCGGTAATTTCTTGGGACAGTACATTGGTGTAGGAATGGATCGGTTGCGCTACTACATCGGGTTGTTGGCTAAACATTTGGATGTGCAAATAGCCTATCTGGTAGCGCCAGAATTTAACAATGGCCTGCCAGCATCTTTGGTAGGGAACCGAGAGCGCAGTGTCAACATGGGGCTAAAAGGTCTGCAAATATCTGGGAACTCGATCATGCCATTGTTAACCTTCTATGGAAATTCGATCGCAGACAGATTTCCTACCCATGCCGAACAATTTAACCAAAATATCAACAGTCAAGGTTTTGCTTCGGCAAACTTAGCGCGTCGCTCAGTAGATACCTTCCAACAGTATATGGCGATCGCTTTGATATTTGGGGTACAAGCAGTTGATTTACGCACCTATTTAGTTGCAGACCATTATGATGCTCGTGCTTGTTTATCTCCTGCTACCAGAGATTTATATATGGCAGTGCGCGATATCATCGGACAACCAGCTTCATCTGACCGTCCTTATATCTGGAACGACCACGAACAACCTCTTGACGAACATATTGCCCGGATTAGTGCAGATATCGCATCTGGTGGGCAGATTGTGCAAGCAGTTCAAGATATTTTGTCAAGTCTCAATTAAATCTTGAGGACAGTTAAGATGCACAAACAGAGCATTTCACCAAGTATCAGCAAAGCTCCTCCCGGCCCTATCGGCTACCCGATTATAGGCAACCTCCCGCAAATGTTGCGGAATCCACTACAGTTTCTCACGAATGCCGTACAGGAGTATGGCGAAGTAGTCCATCTGGGGGCAATGGGGCCTCAACAACTTTATTTAGTCTCTCATCCAGATCATCTGAAGTATATCCTGCAAGAAAATAGCCGCAACTACATTAAAGGCGAAAACTTTAAATCAATTAAGCAGGTAATCGGTAATGGTCTAGCAGTTGCCGAGGGTGACTCCTGGCGGCGCGAACGCCGCTTAATGCAACCAACCTTTCATCGCCATCGGGTTGGAGCATTAGTCACCTTCATGACCAAAACCATTAGCCAAATGCTAGATACCTGGAGCAGCATCGGCTCAGACAAACCCCTAGATGTCTTTGCACAGATGATGCAACTAGCCCAGAATATCCTCCTCAAGAGTTTGTTGAGCATTGATTCTGAAGACGAAATTTCCGAGATGAATCAAGCATGGGATACTGCTTACGAGTATCTTAGTAGTCAACTATGGGCAGTCTTCAAACTACCTCTATGGATACCCACACCGAAAAACCGCGCCTTTGTGCAAGCGATGGGAACATTAGATAGAATCGTCTATCGGATTATTCGCTCCCGCCGGGAAAATAGTAATAGTCCTGACGACCTGCTCTCTATGCTGATGGATACTTACGATGAAGAGTCTGGTCAGGGAATGAATGATAAACAACTGCGCGATGAGATTATGACCATCTTTACCGGTGGATTTGAAACCTCAGCAGCTGTACTTGCATGGACTTGGTACTTGCTCTCTCTTCATCCTCACGTCGAAAGTCGGCTTCAAGATGAACTCAAGAGGGTTTTAAATGGGCGTACCCCGACTCTTGAAGATTTACCAAACCTGAAATATACCAGGATGGTACTGGAAGAATCGATGCGGCTTTATCCTGGTGCATGGGTCTATACTCGCACTAACTTACAGTCTGACGAGGTTGGAGGCTATCACATACCAGCTAACTCTGTAATCATGATTAGCCCTTATGTCACCCATCGCCTACCGGCTTTTTGGGAGAATCCCGAAGACTTTGACCCTGAGCGCTTCACGAAAGAACAAGCGGCTGCGCGTCCCCGCTATGCTTACTACCCCTTCGGCGGCGGGCCACGCCAATGCATAGGTGAGATATTTGCGATGACTGAAATGCAGTTGATAGTTGCAATGGTAGCTCAAAAATATCGGCTGCACTTAGTATCTGGACATCCAGTTGAGGAAGAGCCAATGTTTACATTACGTCCCCGTCACGGCATCCTCATGACATTGGAACCAAAAATCAGTTTTGGTGATGTTTACACACCAAATATTCAGAAAGGAATCACACTAAGATAAACGCAAACCTTGAATTTAACTGGCTTTTGGGTGTAGGGAAAAACATCACAATACTTGGCGCGGTAGTGCTTCACTTACACCCAGCCTTAGCAATGATTTTACTTTTGATTCGTGCCATTCTATTCCGAAAGTTTTGTTAACTTAATTTGTTGCCATACTCAGATGAAAGAGAGACTTTTAAGTTATGAATATCGCCAATCATATCGAACGCGGTCATCTATTATTTCCTGATAAAATTGCCCTGATTTTTGAGGATAAATCTTTTACTTACAGACATCTAGATCGGTTAGTAAATCGAGTAGCTAATAGTTTACAAGGATTGGGAATAAGAAGAGGCGATCGCGTGGCCTTGTTTTTGCCAAATATTCCAGAGTTCATTACTTCTTATCTTGGCATTCTCAAAATTGGTGCGATCGCTGTTTCTGTAAATGTGATGTTGAAAAGTTCTGAAGTCAGCTATATTCTTCACGATTGTGCTGCTAAAGCCATCATCACCACAGAGTCAGGTAGTTTGGAGGTATTAGAGGCAGATTTACCAGAATTACAACACATTTTGATTGCAGAAGGTAGCGCCAAAAAGGGGATAAGTTTAGCCCAACTAACAGAAACCTCTTCTCCGAATGCCCGCGCTGTGAAAATGGATCGCCATGCTCCTGCTAGCATAGTCTACACATCAGGAACTACAGGTTTTCCTAAAGGAGCTACTCTTTCTCACGGCAATATCATCTCTAATATGTATTCCCAAAATCGTTGTTGTGGAATGCAAGCTAATGACCAATTATTACTTTTTCTACCATTATTTCATTGCTTTGGTCAAAATGCAATTCTCAATGCTGCGCTCAATACTTGTTCCACCCTCGTCCTGCAACGGCGGTTCGATCTGACACAAGTCTTGAATGCGATCGCTACTCATAAAATCACCATGTTCTTTGGTGTGCCGACAGTATTCATCAAAATCTTAAATAGCGGCATACCTCAGCAAGCATTTGAGAGCATACGTTATTACTTTTCTGCTGCGGCACCTATGCCAATTGAAATAGCCCAAATTTGGCAGGACAAGTATGGAATAGTGATTCATGAAGGCTATGGTTTAACTGAAACATCACCATGTGCATGTTATAACCACGACTTGAAATACAAACTCGGTTCCATTGGCGCTCCCATTGAAAATGTAGAAATGAAAATTGTTGATGCTGACGATCATCAGGTACAGCCTGGTGAATTGGGTGAGATTGTCATCCGCGGCCCCAACGTCATGCTTGGTTATTGGAATCGCCCATTTGAAACTGCTGAAGTCATTAAAAATGGTTGGTTATATACTGGCGATATTGGTCGAATGGATGAAGATGGTTTTTTCTATATCGTCGATCGCTTAAAAGACATGATTAATGTCTCTGGATTTAAAGTATATCCAACTGAAGTTGAAAATGTCATTTATCAGCATCCAGCAGTTGCCGAAGTAGCTATTTATGGCATTCCTGATAGTTTCAAAGGTGAGATAATCCAGGCGAATATCGTAGCTAAATCTGGTAAAGAAGTTACAGAAAAGCAAATCATTGAATTCTGTCGGCAAAAAATGGCAGTCTACAAAATCCCCCATGTAATTAACTTCGTGGATTCAATTCCTAAAAATCCTACAGGTAAAGTACTCAAGCGAGTTTTACGTAAGCAATCAACATCTCAATTCGCTACTATTACCTATTAATTGACAATCCAAACAAACTACCAAAATAAAAAAGATAAATAGAGGTTTCATCGATGCGTCATACTAATGTTAGAACTAATCATAAGTCAGTTAAACATACAATAGCTGAACCTGCTATTGGATCGCAATCCACAAGCTCTTCTTTGCTATCCCCTCATGGAAAGCCCAGCTACTCAGAATCAACTGAAATAACAGTTGCAGCAGCTATAGTCAAAATGCTCGAAGATTTGGGAGTACGCCAAGCTTTTGGTCTATTTGGAGGTGGAATTACGCCACTGGTAGCTATGCTAGAGCAAAGCTCAATCCAGGTGCTGCAATTTCGTCACGAAACCGGAGCAGCCTTTGCAGCTATTGAGTCGTACTTTGCCAATGGTCGTCCTGTGGTAGTATTCACCACAACCGGGCCAGGAATTACCAACGCCCTGACTGGAATGTTTGCTGCACGCTGGGAAGGTGCAAAGGTAATTTTTCTCTCTCCTTCTACCTCAACACAGCAACGTGGACGCTGGGCTTTTCAAGAAACTAGTGCCTACACAATGTCTAATACAAGTATTTTTACTTCAGGAAAGCTTTTCCATTATGCAACGACTATTGAATGCAGCGATGAACTTTCAGTAACTGCTCGCAGACTTGCCCTCGGTCTAGGACAACCTGGTAGCTTTGTTGCACATTTAAGTGTCCCCCCGGTGATTCAGACAAGTTTTCTCAAGGCATCAATACCCCGTATAACTAGCTCACCAATTTTGCCATCTGCGGGAGAAGATACTGTTTGGAAATCTGTACAATTGTTATCTGAAGGGCCATTTGCTATTTGGGTGGGCTTTGGTGCTAAGGATGCCGGAGAAGAAATCCGCCAACTTGCCGAGAGAACCGGATCTGCCGTAATGTGTTCGCCTCGTGCTAAGGGTATATTTCCTGAAGATCATCCTCAGTTTGTGGGTGTCACAGGCTTCGGTGGACATTCCTCAGTTCTGACATATATGCAATCACAAAGTCCTCTGCGCGTACTGGTTTTGGGAACAAAATTGAGTGAATTTACCTCATTCTGGAATCTGGAAATGATTCCCTCACGCGGTTTTATACATGTCGATATTGACCCGGAAGTACCTGGAGTTGCTTATCCATCTGTTGAGACAGTGCCTATTCAGTCTGATGTCGGAGAATTTGTTAAGGCATTATTGAAGCATTTTCCCAAGCGTTCCGATCGATTACCAGTCTCATCACTGCCCCGGCCCCAATTCGATCCGACTGATTCTCAGAATGATGGTTTAATTAGGCCAGAAATACTGATGGATCGGATTCAACGTGTAATTGTCGAAAATAGTGATGCAATAGTAATTACCGAGGCGGGTAACTCCTTTGCTTGGGGAACCCACTGGCTACGGTTTAACACCCCTAGACGATATCGAGTCAGTACTGGTTTTGGGTCAATGGGTCATGCTGCCACAGGTGTTGTCGGTGCTGCACTGGCACGCAATAGTAAAGCTGTTGCTATTCTTGGGGACGGAGCTATGCTCATGAACAGCGAGATTAGCACTGCTGTCAAATACAAAATTCCTGCCGTTTGGATTGTACTCAACGATGGCCATTACAATATGTGCGACCAGGGGATGAACTTGTTGGGATTTAACGGTGTAGACGCAGAGATACCCAGTACAGATTTCGTCATGATTGCTCGTGGGATGGGAGCTGATGGCATCCGGGTGGAGCGGGAAGCCGATGTCGAAGCCGCTTTAGAAAAAGGGCTAATTTCCAATGTCCCCTTTGTGATTGATGTCGTAATCGATCCGACCAGACCTGCCCCCATTGGCACTCGAATTCAAAGTTTGATTTCACAAGTTGCAAAAGAATCTTAATTTTCTTAATTTTAAGGAGTAATATCATGACACATCAACCAGTAGGTATTCGTTCAGTTGCCCTTAACTTCCCTAGCATTGTGCGTACCAACGATTATTGGCAACAGAATTACCCAGAATTGGTAACTGAGGCAGAGAGCAGAACCCTCGCGAAGCTGTTTAAACCTGCTGAACCTGCCGTTAACCAAAAAGAGCAAGACCTCCTCTGGTCTGAAGCTATAAGACCTTATCTGTCCGATCCCTTCCGAGGTACTGTTGAGCGGCGGGTGCTGGCTCCTGGTGAAACATCGTTAGCCTTAGAGTATGGGGCGGCTAGAAGTGCCCTGGAAGCGGCAGAACTTTCCACAGATGAAGTCGATCTGATGATTGTAACTACTCTGTTTCCTGAGCAAATCGCTCCTGGTAATGCTTCTTATCTCGCCCGTAAATTAGGATTGAACTGCCCCGCCTGGAATCTGGAATCAACTTGTTCGAGTGCTTTAGTGGCAATGCAGAACGCCTCGGCGTTAGTGCAAACCGGAGAGTACCGCAATGTCCTAGTAGTGATTTCGTGCATCTATTCGCACTTTGTTGATGAAGATGATACCCTTTCGTGGTTTATGGCCGATGGTGCTGGTGCATTTTTAGTTAGTACCCTCAAACCGAACCAAGGAGTCTTGGGTACGAAAATTGTTCACACTCAAGCAACTTGTGGTGCTTTCTTTAATGAACTAGTTACAGACGCGAATGGCTTGCCAAGGATGCGGATACAGACTGGTGAAAGCGCCAGTAAGCAACTAGGTGGCACATCTGTTCATCTTGTCCGTACTTGCTGTGAAGGTGCGATCGCATCTGCTGGTGTTAGTCTCGATGATATTAAGTTCTTTGCTTTCAATACACCAACTGCCTGGTACGCTAATCTGTGTGCCCGCTCACTAGGTATCGATCCAGACCGTACAATCAATCTCTACCCGTATTATGCAAACATTGGGCCTGTCCTCCCCATTGCCAATCTGTACTACGGCGCTCAATCAAAGAAAATTCGCGAAAACGATTTAGTGCTTGTTTATACTATTGGTTCAGCATCTACTGCTGCTGCCACCGTCATGCGCTGGGGTGAAGTCAAACTGGGAACCCTCCCTGCTTCCGCAGTCAATCTGAATAAGTCAGTTAGCAACATCCTGACTACTGTATAGCAATTAATCTCAAAATCATCCCACAGGAGTTTCTTTGAGAAACTCCTGTGAATGAACCAACAATTCCACAGTTTCTATTGGTGGAAAACTGAAAATATTTGCCTACATAATTTGCGATCGTTATCAGGAGAACAAAAATGTCTCAAGATCAGAAACAAAAACAAGCTCAAACTTCTACTAATTCCTACTTCCCTAAGACCTTAACTGCACCTGGTCAACTCTTTGGCACATTTGAAGACAATATACTGGTTGGTAGTACAGGCAACGATCAAATTTTTGGTTTGGCGGGCGACGATCTGATTTCGGGACGTGAAGGTGATGACTTCATCGTTAGTGGGACTGGAAATAAACTAGTGATTGCTGGGCCTGGAAATGATACTGTTGCGGCCACAGGAGGCAACCAATTCATTTTAGGTGGTGCCGGAAATGATGAACTTGCGGGTGCTAACGGCAATGACCTGATACTTGGTGAAGATGGCGACGATTTTATCAATGGTAAAGACGGGATTGATGATATTTCGGGTGGTACTGGCAACGATTTCATCTTGGGCGGTCTTGGGAATGACAAAATTTTGGGTGATGATGGCAACGACCGAGTTTTTGGTGGAGAAGGTGATGACGACATTTCTGGTGTCGCCGGAGAAGACTATATAGATGGTGGTTTAGGGAGCGATCGCGTCTTGGGTGGTTTTGACGACGATCGAGTTTTTGGTGGAGAAGGTAACGATATAGTTGTTGGTTCGGTCGGTAATGACTATGTAAATGGTGGTTCTGGAGATGATGTAATTATTGGCAGTAATCCATTTATCCGCATACCTGGACTGGACGGTATTGAAAGAGATGAGATGCTCGGTGGTTCAGGGCACGATACTTTTGTACTTGGGGATGTTGCTGAATCCTACTATGATAATAAAGGTGGCTCTGACGTTTCTGACGCTGGTTTAATTGTTGACTTCAACCCTGATGAGGATTTCATTCAACTGAAAAAGTTGACAGATGGTAGCACTTATGTAGTAGCTCCTGGGCCTAATTCGACTGCGGGAAATGAATACACCACAGACATACTCATCAGTCGGCCAAATCAGCCGCTAGAATTGATTGCTAGCGTGCAAAGCGTGAAAAATCTGGATTTAAACGATAGTTACTTCGTTTATGTTTCCGCCGATGCCGGATTAATTGTTGGCACAAATAGTAATGATGTTATCGGTGGCACTACGGGTGACGATAACATTTATGGTTTAGACGGCAACGATTTGATCGACAGCCGTGACGGCAACGATTCTATCTATGCTGGGGCAGGAAATGATTTGATTGTTTCTACTTCTGGAGATGATGTTGTCTCAGCTGGAACTGGTGATGACATCGTTGCCGCAGGTTTTGGGAATGACATTATTTCGGGTGGTGATGGTCTTGACCAATTATTAGGCGACGAGGGCGATGACTTTCTGGATGGTGGTTCTGGAACTGATGACCTTTTTGGGGGAGTCGGGGACGATGTTATTTTAGGTGGTGATGGCAACGATCGCATTTTTGGAGAAATCGGCAACGATCAAATCAATGGTGAAGATGGTAATGACGACCTCAATGGCGGAGATGGTAACGATACTATTTATAGTGGTTTTGGTAAGGATAGAGTTTTAGGTGGTGCCGGTAATGACCGGATATTAGGTCAAGAAGGTAACGACATCCTTGATGGTGATGTCGGGAATGACATCATCAATGGTGGAGATGGTGATGACTTCCTTAATGGTGCGGATGGCAAAGACAACCTCTATGGTGGTACTGGCAATGATATTATCGTCGGTGGGACAGAAGCAGACTTACTAGTTGGTGCATCCGGGAACGATTTTCTCTCTGGTGAAGCTGGAGATGATGTGATTGTTGGTGTTGACCCATTCGATCCGTTATTTGGGTTTGGTCGTGGTGAAGTTGATACGCTCACCGGCAATCAAGGCAGAGATACATTTATTCTGGGGAATAACGGTCATGTATTTTATGATGGTGGCAGTTCTGATGTTTATGATGCTGCGATCGTTACTGACTTCAAAAAGAATGAAGATTTCATCCAATTGCAAAGTGTAACGGATGCTAATTATGTTTTAGCTACAGGTTCTAGCTCTCCTTCAGGTGTAGCATCCACAGATATATTTTTACAAAGAGCAAATCAGCCTCTAGAATTAATTGCTACTGTCCAAGGAGTCACAGGTTTAAATCTGAGTGATAGCTATTTCGTTCGCGTTTAAAAAGTCTCAGGAAATTCCCAGTTAGTCGTTTTTTACGATAGGTTATTGGAAATTACCAACATTGAGATTTGGCAAATCAAATCTGGGAAACTGGCTTTAGAGGATGTTTGAAAAGTTATGATTGATGTATCAAATATTTTTTTACCACTCCCTAACCCTGCCCGGATGTATTGGGGAGAGAATCGGATTTTTCTTGTTTCCCCCCTTTATAAGGGGGGACTAAGGGGGGTAAAAACGCAATTAAAATTACAGTTAACCACTTTTCAAACAACCTCTTAGCGATCGCATATATTTTCAGCAGCAAAAAATATTTTGTTTGGGAAATTATTTCTTCATCGCTATGCCAGGTTCCTAGTATTTTGTAACTTAAATTTTTTGAAGTAATCAATTATGAAACTGCGTTATCAGCACAAATTATTAGGGTTTATACCACTTTTATTTACCTTGGGCTTTACTACTCCTGTAATTTATTTTAGTAGTCCAGCTCTTGCTAGTGAATTCAGTTTGCAATCAGAACCTTACGACCCACTGAAAACCCATTTGGAATTGTTTACAGAACCTTGGTCTCAAAATCCCACAGTTAAGGCAGCCCTTCAAGCAGATAACGGCAACTTGCAGTTACTTACTGGAAATAAAAAAGTTTTTTATGACGAAATTTCTGTTTTGGTTGACAAAATGCCCCAAGGGCTAACACCTACAGATTTTCTCTTAGAAATAGCTAAAGACCCAAATGGGGCAATAAATTATCAATCTTTTGATGATTATCTCTCTAGCGGTGATGATACGCTCAATCAGCTAATTCCCAGGAACACCTCCACACCACCAAAGGTAGGCGATATTTATGATATAAAATTGCGCCTTTTTGCAGCACTGGGTCTTCCTAATTACGAAGATGATGTTTCTGTGATGCTTACAGATTTGACCGACGATCATTTTACCTTATCAACTATTACCAGTGGCGTAACGGGAAAACATCCAGTGAACGGCTCAAGAAAATTTGGGTTTAAAGAAAACCCAGATGGTACGCTGACATTTTATACTAACTCTGTCACACAGTTGACTAATGTATTTGGAGATTTTGGTGGTGATTTCGGGGGGCCTCCTGAAATGGGTTGGACAAACTATATCAAAGGTTTAAGTCAAGAAGTTCGTAATAGAGGCGGGGAATCTGAGGAAAGTACTCTGAGAAAATTCACCGCTACTTATCCTGGTTTACCAGTTTCTTCTATCGCTGTTCCAGAACCAACTTCTACATTGGTGATTTTGGGTTTTACTGCTTATATCGCTACAAATTTAGTACGGAAAACTAGACAAAAAAATAGAACTTTAATCAAGTCTGAAAAGTCAAATAAAATGTTTAGAGTTAAGGAGTTTAGATAATGCTTCAGCGTCAAGTTCTCGTAATTGGTGCAACTGGTTTGCTTGGCGGCAAAGTGGTTAAAGAACTGCTGCAAAAAGGTCATAGAGTCCGTGCTTTAGTTCGCCCTGGAACTGAAGCTTCTCACTTGCAAGCTCAAGGTGTGGAAATAGTTCGGGGCGACATAACCGAGTATGAGACACTTTTGCCTGCAATGCATAATATTGATGTTGTAATTACAACGGCTAACGGTTACTCACATAGAAAGAAAGGAGACTCTTTAGAAAACACTGACGACAAGGGAAATCGCAATCTGGTTGATGCAGCCAAGCAAATGCAAATTAAATTGTTCGTTTTTACAAGTATTTTGACGGCAGAAAAAGCAAAATCTGTACCTCACTTTTATCAGAAATCTGTGACTGAGGACTATATTGAGAAATCTGGAGTTCCTTTTGTATCGTTGCGACCAGGCGGATTTGTTGATACACTATTGGGCTTTAGTCTTAAAGATATCAAAAATGGTAAATTTCGAGCTATGGCTGATGCAGACGCGCCAGCATCGACGATTCACTCAGATGATGTGGCCCGGTATCTTGTCTTAGCTATTGAGACACCTGAAGCTGTAGGACATCGCATCGATTTGGGCACTGAACAGCCAACTAACCTTAGAGAGATTGCTAATTTACTCTCAGAAATAACTGGACAGAAAGTGCAATTGCAAACAATTCCACCTTTGGTCAAAACAATCTTGTTTAAGTTTATGGCAGTTATTAATCCTATGTTTCGGGGTACTGATAAGGCTATGGAATATGTTTCTTCAGGTAAATATGTAGCTGATACTACTTTGCAACGTCGTTTATTTGCTGAGGTTCCGTCTTTGAGAGATTCTATTAGACGTTGGGCAAACCAAAATGGGCTGGCGGTAACGAGGTAATTTATTAGCATCAGTTTGATCCAAACAATCTCATCCAAACTAGTTTGGATGGGAACAAAAAGAGTGGAATCTACATCTATTGAGGTTTTTATGGGCGATCGCAACCCTAAAAAATATAGGGTGAACTTAATAGCGATCGCAATTACTACAATATTGCTGCGATCCAAATTCTAAAGTGTTTTCTCAGACTTTTTGCGTAAATATCAAAGAAAGACGCGATAAATAAGTATCATCCGTAACTATTTCCTACCAAACTTGAATCTTGTAAGTCAAGTTCCAGATTAATAAATCCACATTTATTCGCAGATGCAGACATAGATGCTCAAAACTTGACTAAACAAGAAAATATTCAAGCAATAGAGCCGATGTCTGCGCTTACAACATCAAACCAAAACTAGCTCACCATCAATTCAGATCGAAAGGAGAACAAGAATGACAGAATATAATCGCTTTCAACAGACACCAGCCAACAAATCTAGTAAGTCATTGTGGGTGGTTGGAGACTTGGTTAAATTTATCTCCACTGGCGAAGATACTGGTGGTAAATACGATCTATTTGATGCTTATGTTCCATCAAATGTCGGGACTACACCGCATATCCACCTTCAGCAAGACGAAGGATTTTACATTGTCGAGGGAACTGTAAAATTTCAGTTGAACGATCGAGTTATTACTGCAACTCCTGGAACTTTTGTGAATGTGCCTAAAGGGCAAACCCACGCCTATCGCAATCTTGAAGATAAGCCAGCGAGAATGATTATCCAAGGTATTCCCTCCGGGCTTGACAAATTGATTGAGGATACAAGTCGTCCAGGGACAGATATATCTGCGGCTTTTCCGCTATTTACAGATGAAGGACTTGATAAAATCGTGCAAGCCTTTAAGGATAACGCATCAGTACCCCTAGACTCAATAATTTTTGCTGGCACTGAATACAGCGTCAATGAAGATGGTTCTCCCATAGCAGCAGTAACTTTGATCCGCCCGTTAGATGATACAGGGGCAGTTGGTGCTACTATCACTTTAAAAGATGGTACTGCTAAATATCTCGAAGATTATAACGGTTCTCAGCAGATAAAGGTTAACTTTGCTGACGGAGAGAGAGTTAAAATTGTAAACATTGCGATCGTTGATGATAATTCAATCGAGGCTAATAAAACTATCAACCTCACCTTAAGCGATGCTACAGGCGGCGCAATTATTGGGCTATTGCAGAATACGGCTACTCTGACAATTGTAGACAATGACGCTCGACCCAAAGGAAAAAATGGTGTTCTTCTGGTTGGAGATGATAGTGATAACATCCTTATCGGTGGGAAAAGCAGTGAAAACATTATTGCTGGAAAAGGAAATGACCTCCTTACGGGTGGTGGAAATATAGACTTGTTTACAGTTCAACTTGGTAACGGCATCGACACCATTACTGACTTTGGTGGTGTAGGGTCGGGATCTCGGCCATCTACAGACGTATCTGCTGAAATTGATACTCTAAAATTTGAGGGTAATGGGCTGACTGCTAGAAATCTGCTCTTAAGTCAGAATCAAGATGACCTGCTCATAACCTTTGAGGGAGTTGAGAATACTGGGGTCGTCTTGCAAAAATTTGCCTTACAAAACCTAGATAACCTTCGCCAAGCCACAGGTGCATCGGTGGATATTGGCAATATTTTGTTTAACGGGCAGACGGGGTTTCAAGACAGCTTTGATGTCTTGAATGCGAATGAACAAAGAAGTAGTGTTTACAATCGTAACTCGGTAACATTCCTGAACGATCTTAATAATAATACTAGTGGCTTTGACAAATCTAATGATGTTATTAACGGTCAGGGTGGCAATGACTATCTGTCGGGGTTGAGCGGTGATGACATACTTCGAGGCGGTGCTGGTAATGATACCCTTGTAGGCGGGTTTGGTTGGGATACTCTGATTGGTGGTAGTGGCAAAGACACATTCTCCTTTACATCTGGATCGGGGATTGATACCATTGTTGACTTTACTGATGGGGAAGATTCTATTAGGCTTTTTGGTGGTCTGACATTTGCCGATTTAACAATCTATCAAGGTACTGGTGGTAGTGTAAATGATACTTTGATTAATATTACCAGCAGCAATGAGCCTTTAACGATCTTGAGTGGGGTACAAGTCAGTACTATAACAAGTGCTGATTTCTTGATTGTCTAGCTCTCTTTAACTAATCTGAGATTGCCAAATAAAACTATCAACAATTGAGATTTACAATTGGCAATTGCTGTATACAGAAAAACTTAAATACATAACCTTCAAATTAATATGGATAAGCTCACTTTTTCAACGCACATAGATCAACATTCCAGCGTGTCAAAGGTATCGGGAGAATGGCGAGTCCGAGGACTTCGAGGCGCAACGACAGTCAGCTACAACTCTATAAAAGCAATTACTGAGGCTGTAGATGAATTATTAAACGCCTTAGAAACAAACAATGTTTTAGATCCTGATGAAATCGTCAGTGTTACCTTTTCGGCAACTTCAGATTTGGATGCAATGTTTCCGGCTGCGGTAGCACGTCGTCGTCCTGGTTGGGATCGAGTTCCTTTGCTAGATGTACAACAGATGCAGGTTGCCAATAGCCTCGATCGCTGCATTCGGGTGCTAATCCACTTAAACACTCCTCTACCCCAGAATGCATTACGCCCAGTCTATCTACACCGTGCCGCTCAGTTACGTCCAGATATAGCATTGTTACGTTAGGCGATCGCAAAACCTCATCCAAAAATTTAAGCTAGCACACAGCTTTTTACGAGAAGAAGTCAATGGTGCTGGCGAGGAAAGTACTTATGTGATAATGCCCTAAGGGACTTCCAAATAAAAAATAATCAATCGCTTTGGAAAGACTTGGGAGAGATATTGCTACCTTGTCCTCCAAGTCTACCAAGTCTACCTTGTCCCCCCTGCTCCTATTGGATGCAAAAATTGAGTAATTTAATTTTTGGATGTCCCTAAGTGTATTACTGGCAGCCAAAGAAGTTGGACAAAAACAATCATCTTTTGTAATTTAGGAGGCAGGAGACGGAAGGGAACCCATATTTAAAAACGTGGGAGACATTGCAGTTTTGGCTGATAAATATCTCTGGATCTACCCTCTTGCGGTAAAGTTGCATAAGAATGTGCATCTAAAGCCAGGAGGAAAGAGTTGTGAAAGCAGTCTTGATGACAGCAGCTGGCAATCCCGAAGTTCTACAAGTGCAGGATGTGCCAAACCCTGCTGTTCCTGTCGGGAATACTGAACTTTTAGTGCGTTTGGTGGCGGCTGGCATTAACCCCATTGACACTAAACTTCGGAGTCGAGGCAGTTTCTACCCCGATCGCACGCCAACAATTTTAGGATGCGATGGTGCAGGGATCGTGGAAGCAGTGGGTGCTGGCGTTCAGCGTTTTCGCGCAGGTGATGAAGTATATTTTTGCTATGGTGGCTTGGGCGCACACCAAGGAAATTACGCTGAATATACCGTTGTTGATGAGCGGTTTGTGGCACGTAAACCCGCCTCTATCTCCTTTGCCGAAGCCGCAGCAGCACCTTTAGTATTAATCACCGCCTGGGAAGCTTTATATGAACGGGGACGATTAGAACCTGGGGAACGGGTTTTGATTCATGCGGGTGCTGGTGGTGTCGGCCATGTAGCAATTCAATTGGCGAAACTCAAAGGTGCTACTGTTTCCACCACAGTGGGTTCTGAAGAAAAAGCTAATTTTGTCAAAGAACTCGGTGCCGATAATGTAATTTTTTACAAACAAACAGACTTTGTGCAAGCGGTATTAGATTGGACTGGTGGCGAAGGCGTAGACTTGGCTTTTGATACCGTAGGTGGCGAAACTTTTCACAAAACCTTCCCCGCAGTGCGAGTCTATGGCGATATTGTCACAATTCTCGAACCAAATGCCAATACTGTTTGGAAAACTGCTAGAACTCGCAACCTCCGCATTGGTTTAGAATTCATGTTGGCACCAGCCTTGCTAGGATTACAAGATAGTCTCCACCATCATGCAGAAATTCTCGAACAATCTGCCACCTGGATCGATGAAGGCAAATTAAAAATCCATGTGAGTCACAAATTTCCCTTAAAAGAAGCAGCTAAAGCCCACCAATTAATTGAAAGTGGGTCTGTGACAGGTAAAATTGTTCTGCTGATTAGTGACGAACGATCGAAACAATTTGCATAATTTATCTTTTAAACGCAAAGGCACGCAGAGGTTAAACGCAAAGGTACACAGAGGAGTTTCTTGGCGTACCTCTGCGCTTCCCTTAGCGTTCCTTTGCGTTTTACTCTTCCTCCCCCTACCAGCTTCGGCAGCACAAACACAACCAGAACGCACACCCTTAACCCTAGAATTATTGCAAGAACGACTACGCACACCGATACTCCGCGAAGGAAATTTAACCGTAGATTTGCAAAAAATGGCGATCGATTTACGCCCAGAAAACGCCAGCTTTCGTGATGCTTTTTACCAACTACTGCGAAAAGAACTCGGTACAAAACCTTTGGGTTTAGACCTCAGCTATGCTTTGATTCTGGGGGATTTTGTCGGCAGCGATTTGGGTTTAAGAACACCATTATATGCAAAAGCGATCGCACCCATTTTCACTGCTACCGAACAAGAAAAACTAGAACGTTTGCGCTTTGTTTGTCTAGAGTCACTTGCAATCGCTTTACCCAACTCTAAAGATTGTCGCTCGCTTCTGGGAACAGAGTCAACTCCAGCCAGTGAAATCGCCGTCTTTCGTGGTGTCTTAACACTGGTGCAAACTCGCTTCAACGGCGAAGTGAAGTTTTCCAATACTTTTTTTCTTCAGTCTGTTGATGCCCAAGGTGCAACTTTTCTCCAACCTACTGACTGGACTCAAACCAGATTTGCTCGTCCTGTTAATTTTACCAGTGCTAACTTCCAGCAACCAAGCAATTTTCAGGGCAGTATATTTTTTGAAAAAGCTAACTTTAAAAAAATTAAATTTCGGGAACTGGCTGATTTTCAAGGTAGTATCTTTGAGACAACTGCCAACTTCAACCAAGCAATTTTTAAACAGTTGGCTAAATTTAGTAGTGTCCAATGGCAAGGAAATACTGATTTTTCGCAAGTGGATTTTGCCAGTCAAGCCCAGTTTACTAAAGCTGATTTTAATCAGTTTCTTCTTTTAACAGAAGCGACTTTTGAGCAAGGTGTAAGCTTCCGAGAAGCGGAGTTTAACCTATTGGTAAATCTGCAAGGTGCAAATATTCTTAACCTTGCAGATTTTAGTGATGCCAGGTTTGCTAAAGAGGCTTGTTTAAGCGTACCTAGTTTAACTTTTAACTCTAACCAAGCGAAAATTTTAGGTAATCCCGGTGAGATTGGTCAGATGTTCTGCATCCCAACATTGCAAGGTAATCAAAACGTCTTGCGGAATTTGGGGCAAAATTTCCGTCAGCAACAGCAAGTTGCCGATGCTAATGAACTGGAATACACAAAACAACGATTGCGATTAATCGAGTTTGGGCATCGGTTGACGGCTACAAATATTAATAGTGCAACTGTTGCAAGTTTGATGAATTTGGGTTTTTCTGCAACTCAAGCCCAAGCGATCGCCCAGCGTCGTCTGGTAAAATCCTTTCGTAACAGTAGTGAGTTACTCACCATTGCAGACATCGATTTAGAAAAATATACCCAACTAAGCGATCGCTTAATTGTTGGCGAAACCCTTTCTATCGGTGGATGGTTGCTGCAAGCTTGGAGTTGGTTGGCATTGAGTGTATTGCTGTTGTTGAGTGGCTATGGGACGAATTTTTGGTTAGTCTTTGGCGTGGGAGGATTAGCGATCGCTTATTTCGGGCTACTATTTTGGCTAGTGGATCGCTATCGTCGGCTGCATCCCGTACCAATTATTCCCACATTCTACGAAACCATTTCGATATTAATCAGTTTTAGCGTTTTAGAATTCTTCAGCTTACTAGCGATCTTTCGCAATGCCGAACAACCTTGGCTGACATTGGGATGTCTGGTAATAATTCTTGTCCCCGTCCCAATGGCTTTATTAATCCGACTTTACCAACAAGGTCGTTATCATGACTTAATGGACGTTTCTTACTTCACAGAAGATGGCACATTTCGCCAGTTACGATTATTGATTGGACGTTTGCCAGTGATACCAAGGAATGAGACATTTCGGGAACGATATATGCCTCTGTTGGGCGATCGCCGTTGGAACTGGCTCAACTACTATGATTTTAGTCTCAACAATCTAGTGAAATTAGGATTTAACGACATTCGCTTGCGAGACGAACACTTACCAGGTATTATCTCTGCACTTGCTTGGTATCAATGGAGTTTGGGTTTAATTTACATCACCCTAGTTTTATGGACACTTTCCCGCACAATTCCGGGATTGAATTTGCTGATTTATCTGAAGTAATTCCTGCACTTTTTATTAGCGCTAATATGATACAACGTAGTGTATAATGCCAGCAATTATACTATTTACTGCTATCAGTCTCGTAGTATATAGCGGTTATCGTTTATATGAAGTAAATTTTTCAACCTCACCCCCAACGCCTCCTCTTACAAAGGAAAGAAGAGTGTTTACACGTTTCAAATACGGGATGAGGATATGACTGTGTTGCACCCAAGTGAGAACCACTATAACGTCAGATCAACCCAGATTAAATATAGCCGTAGTCACACATGTTAGGATATTTTGAAAGCATGAAAGTTAGGAATAGTAATACTTTTACCTCCTGCCTCTGGTCACTAAGCGTCTTGCTCTGAGCGCAGTCGTTGGCGCAGCCTCTCGTAGAGAAGGGAGTCGAAGTGCTGCCTTCTGCCTCCTGCTATATCTAAAAATTTGGTAAATTTATCAAAAGATTGTTCATTGTAAATAAATAAGTCGGCATAATAAAACCAAACTATGTAAATAAATATAAACTAGGCTAAAACCCTTTCCTCTCCTGCCTTTTGACTTCTGTCTCTTACCTTATCCCAACGACAAATTTTTACACCAACCTACTTAATATTTAAACAAAATTAAATTTTATTATACAAATAAATCATTTATTTTTTCTAAATTATTATCTAAAAATATCTACAACTTTGATATTTTTATCAAAACATTTTTCATTGTTTTTGAAAATAAAATCATATACATTGTAAGTGTAAGTAGCAATTGATGAAAAATTGATTATCTAATAAAGATAACAAAATAATCTAACAGCTACTAACTAGTTTTGCTAACAAAAAGATAACAAATAAGTCACAAAAAAGACTTAAGTTTTGTCTATTTTAACGTGAATTCGACGGATCTCAAAAACCCCGTTTCCATTCCTTTGTCACACAGCGAGAGAGGCTTTGAAACCATAATTTTCTCGTTGTCAACGAAGAATATTTCTGCCCATCTTTGCGTCGCAGAGGGGTTGGGGAGAGGTTTATCGAACTGACGTTATTTTATGTTGCGATGTTAGCAAGATTTTTATCCAAACAATAGGAGGATTAATCCTAATGGCAGAAGATTTGAGTAACGGTGGTAGCAGTAACTCCTCTACTAGTGGGAACAATCCGATTGAACAATCACCCTTCGGTCGCTTGGAAGAAGTTGTCGGTAAGGAAGGGGTCAAAAATCTATTCAGTGGTGTTGGTAAGGGAGAAGATGGCAGTAGCCCATTTGGTGGTAGTGCTGGTGGCGGTGGCAGTCAGCCTGATTTAGCCTACGGTGGTAATCCTTTCGCTGGCGACAACTTCTGGAATATCTTTGCAGGCGGTGTAAACCCATCTAAAGTTAGCGGTAGCCCATCCACAGGCGGCGGTAGCCCATCCACAGGTGGTGGCAACCCATTCGGAGGCGGCAGTAGCACATCCACAGGCGGTGGTAGCCCATCCACAGGTGGTGGCAATCCATTCGGAGGCGGCGGTAGCCCATCCACAGGTGGTGGCAACCCATTCGGAGGCGGCAGTAGCGCATCCACAGGCGGTGGTAGCCCATCCACAGGTGGTGGCAACCCATTCGGAGGCGGCAGCGATCCTTTGACTGGCGGCGGTAGCCCATCCACAGGCGGCGGTAGCCCATCCACAGGCAGCAGTAGCGACCCTTTGACTGGTGGTAGCAGCCAAACCTATGGTATTAGCACAACCGAAATACCGGACGGGTTTACTTTGAGGGCTACTATTGACAAGCTAGTTAACTCAAGGCTTGACAAGGAAGTGGGTGGTGGGCAAATCCCTTCATCTGGTGGTGGACAAATCCCTTCATTTGGTGGTGGACAAATCCCGTCATTTGGTGGACAAACCTCTTCATCTGGTGGTGGACAAATCCCTTCATTTGGTGGACAAACCTCTTCATCTGAAGGTGGACAAATCCCATCATTTGGTGGTGGACAAATTCCGTCATTTGGTGGTGGACAAATTCCGTCATTTGGTAGTTGACAAAGCTCGTTTACTTAATACAATAGTTCCGAAAATCAGCAGATAAATAGAGCAGAACAATAATAGAACAATAATGAGTTCTTCAGTACATAGTATGCTAGTACAGCTTGGCGCAAATAAACATATTATTCGATAAACCTCAAAAGCGTGTATTATCGGTTATGTGCCTTCTGCCTCACTGTACTAGTTTGCTATTTTACGCCCTGAAACTCTTTAGAGATAAAAGTTTAAGCAATACTTTCTATTAATTTGATGGGAACTATTAATTTGATGGGAAGATTATTAAAGCCTTTATTATTAAAGAGATTTTGGGTTGAGCAAATTCATAATTTGTAGAACAGGTACTGAAGACTCCATAAATTTTTAACTAATAAATAGGAGAATTAGTGCCAATGGAAGCGTCTGCTGTCAATCCCATTAATGGTGGAGTTAATCCCTTAAGTTCAGGTGGCGCTAGCAATCTGTATAGTGCTAATTCCTTTGCTGCCAATAGCAGTTTTTCTGCTGAAGGCAGCCTGTTAACGGGTAGTAGCAATCTGTTATTAGGTAACGGTAACAATCCCATTCCAGGTGGCGGTATTAACCCGTTTGCAGGTGATGGTGGCAGTGGGCTTCAGAAATTAATCTTTGAACGATTAAAGTTAGTTTTGGGTGATAACTATTTCAAGAATATTGACAAGACATTGGCAGGAGGTAGTAACCCGTTTGCAGCCAGTGGTTATCCCATTCCAGGTGGGGCTAACAACCCTTTTGCAGGTAACAGTAATCCGATCGCAGGTGGGGCTACCAACCCATTTGCAGGTAGCAGCAATCCGATCGCAGGTGGCGCTGACAACCCATTTGCAGGCGGTGGTAATCCGATCGCAGGTGCTGGAGGTCTGCTTCAACAATCGCCTTTCGATCCGTTGAAAGAAGTCCTTGGTAACAATATACCTTTTAGTAACACTGGGAATACATCTAATTCAGGTAGCCAAACCTTTAATCAGAGCAACGCACCGGTTGGCAATGGTAACAAGGACTCTGGTAGTAATAACGCAACTATTGGTAATTTTAACTCGGATTCTGGCAGTAACAGTGCAACCATTGGTAATGGTAACTGGAACTTTAATAATGACAACACAATTATCGGAAATGGCAACTGGCTATTTGGAAAGGATAACACAACCCTTGGTAACGGCAACTGGTATTGGGACAAGGGAAGTAATAATGCAACACTAGGTAATGGTAATTGGCATTTCGGCAGCGACAACGCAACCATTGGAAACGGCAATTGGGATTTTGGTAAAGATAATACAATTATTGGTAATGGTAACTGGGTTTTTACCAATGGAAATGAAATTATTGGTAATGGCAATTGGTTAACAAAGACTGACAATACAACGATTGGAAACGTCAATAATCTCAGCAGTTTAAAGTTATCCCCACTTGGGATAAAAACTGATGTTAACAATCTGATTGATTCTCTGATAGGTAAAATAGGTCAAAATTTTCTTGGGTTCACAGGAGATTTTGATAAATCGAGTAGCCAAACCTTTAACCGCCTCATCTCTTCTAAAAGTGTTGGTAATGACACTAATATATCTAAGGATATTGAGCAACTTTTGGCATCACTCAGCCCAATTCAAGGAAATTTCATCAATTATCAGCCTGTGCAAAACCCTCAGCCTGTCCCAGAACCTGCTGCTTCAGTGCCATTGTTAGTAATGGGACTGGTGTGTTTGCTGTTGTCACTGTTCAAAAAACAACAACACTGTTAACGTAAATTCAATCTTTCTCAGCTAATTGCGATCGCACTTCCTGTTTTATGTTAAGAGCATCTCACTTTTTTGTATGTCATTGCGAGTGATATCATGTCCGCATAATTAGTTATACTAACCACAGTCATTACACCCCACCCCCAACCCCTCCCCGCTCTTCGGGAGGGGAGACAAAGTGCAACTTTGGCGAGGTGGGGTTCTTCGGGTTTAATAAGCAATCAAGCGGACATGATATGAAGCGAAGCAATCGCAAAATCTCCAACTAAGAACTAGTCCATGCAATTGCTTGTCTGGGACACGCTGCGCGATCGCCATGACAGTTATTCTCTCAGTACAAAATAAAACTGGGATATACCTCTTTCTGTTTTTGTACCAGGTTGACTTACAGCAGTAATTAGCGAGAATTGATGCTGTCTGCGCCAAGCTATGCTCATGGAGACGGTTTGCGATATCTACGACGCTCACTGAGCCTGTCCTGAGCGTAGCCGAAGTGACGCACTATAAAGCAACTCATAAGTTAATTACAACAATTGTTGCAATGATTTAAACCTTTCTTATACATAAACAAGTAATTGTTGCAAAGCATGAAACCTTTGCAGCAACTGCTTATACCTTTCTTGGAAATACTTAAACCTTTCTTATACATGAACAAGTAATTGTTGCAAAGTATGAAGTCTTTGCAGCAACTGCTTATATCTTTCTTGGAAATACTTAAACCTTTCTTATACATGAAAGAGCAATTGTTGCAAACGCTTCAATTTTGGCAACTAGTGTTCAAGGTTAAGCGAGTTACGAGTGTTGATACCAAGGAAAGGAGAGACAAAGCATAGCTTTGGCTGTTTGGGGTGCAATGATTGTAGGAATCATAACTAATTTCCGAACTTCCGCGCGGAGTTTTATGAGTCCTATAGCTGTATTTGCTAAATTTGATGGGCGATCGCTTAAAATTTAAAAGTTGGTAATTGTTATCTGCTCAGAAGAATGCCTCACTCAAGTTTTCAGCGTGCAAATACTCTTAAAGCGGCTTTTTTGGCTTGTAACGTTGAGCCGCTTGAACCAGCAGAAATGGAACGGTATTATGTCGATCTGTCGCTGGTGCGGAAAACTTCGGCTATTGATAATGTCAGTACAATTTTGGATTTTCAAGAAGCAGGTGATTTTACAACAATTTTATTTACCGGGCATCGCGGTTGTGGAAAAAGTACGGAGTTAAAAAAAATTCAGAGTCTTTGGGAAAACAATTATCGAGTTATTTATTTGGAAGCAAACGAAGAGACAGATATTAATGATACCCGATATACAGATTTATATTTGATTGTAATTAAACAAGTTGAATTTGAATTACGAAAATTAGGTTTAACTTTTAATCAAGATATATTAAAAAGTTTTGAATTATGGTTTAAAGACATTACTCAAGAAAACGAGCAAAGTGTCGAAAAATCAGTCAACGTCGAGGCAGAAGCAACTCTCAGCCCTACAGCGCCATTTCTCGCTAAACTAATGGTTAAGTTGCTGGCACAAATTAAAGGCTCGGACAAGCAAAAGACAACTATTCGGCAAACTCTAGAAAAAGATTTATCTCGCCTCAAATCTGATACTAATCTGTTATTAATCGACGCTTACACAAAATTGCGACAAAAATTTCCTGAGTGTAAAGGTTTATTAATTATCTTCGATAATTTGGATCGGGTTCCTCCTGCTGTAGCAGAACATTTATTCTTTGATTATGCGGCTCAGATGCAAGAATTAAATTGTACAATCATATATACAGTACCAATTTCAATTCTTTGTTCGCCAAAAAATCCCCTAAATCAATTTGATGGTAATCCTCATATTGTGCCGATGATTAATATCTATGAGTTTGAGCGGCATAAATGCGATTTAGATTATAATCAGACGGGCTTAGATGCGATGGCAAGTGTAATTGAAAAGCGGGTTGATGTTGATGAAATTTTCGAGAGCCGTAATCAATTATTAGAACTAGCAAAAGCAAGTGGTGGCCACGTGCGTCAGTTAATGCAAATGATGCGCTCTGCATGTCAAACAGCGAGTACCCGAAAACATGCAAAAATTATCTCCGAAGATATAGAGTATGCAGTTAAACAGCAACAATTTAGTTTTGAGCGGTTTATTCCTGAAGAACATTACCCTCATTTAGCTCAGGTTTGTTTAACTAAAAATGTCAGTAAAGATGAAATTGGACAATTAATGTTATTTAATACTTCCGTGTTGGAATATAACGGTGATAAACGGTGGAATTATCCAAATCCGGTGGTGAAGCGAAATGAGTTCTTCCAACAAGCTCTCCAATCAGCACAACAACAGTGAATTGAAAGCTGAAATAGGTAAATTTTTTGCCTATAATCAAGATGAATTTGCTGAATTGGTGACATTTGTCGATTTTGCAGAAAAATTTACATTAGGTTTTATTGAAATTAACTTTTCGCCCGATATAGATTTATTAATTGCTGGATTGGAACAGAATACTCAATGTGAAGAAATTCAATTTGTAGTTTTAGATTTTCCTGAGAATAATTTGCGATTTTTGCGGGATGAATTGGTGCAGCAATTAGCCAAAATTACTAAAGAAACAAATAAAAAACTTGTTTTATTAATTCGTAATTTAGAAAAATCCATTGGTGTTTTTGGAGATTATCCACCAGTTTTACAGGATTTAAACTTCGTCCGCGATTCTTATCGTCAAACCGTACCCCATCCGCTTTTATTTATCTTGCCAGATTATGCGATTTCGCGGTTAGCAAAATTTGCACCTGATTTTTGGGCTTGGAAATCAGGTTTATTTCGCTTTAAAACCACAGAATCGACTAGAGATAGAGCAATTGCCAATACTCTGAATGCAGACACCAATATAGAACGCTTACCAACACCAGAACAACAAGAACGTATCGATTTATTACATAGCTTGTTGATGGAATATAACCCAACTGGAGAAATACCCAGCCCAGAACATCTCCGCAATTGCTGTAATATTTTAAATGAATTGGGCAAAGCATATCTAAGTCAGCGCAAACCAATCCAAGCCAGAGAATATTTAGAAAAAGCTTGCGAAATTACCAAGAAATTTCCTGATTATTCTTTACAAATCGAAGTCATCAATCAATTAGGTGAAAGCTATCAGCAGCAACGACAGTTTAAAAGTGCAAACAGCTATCATCAACAAGCTTTAGATATTGCCAAAAAGCAGAAAAATCGTCGTGGTATCACCAATTCCTTGCATTATTTAGGTAATGTCTCTCTGAATATGCGACAGTTCCACCAGGCACGGGATTATTATCAACAAGCCCTGGAAATATATATCGAATTTGGCGATCGCTATGCGAGTGCTAGCACTTACCACTACTTGGGAATGGTTGCCCAAGAGTTGCGCCAATACGACCAGGCACGGAATTATTATCAACAAGCCCTGGAAATATATATCGAATTTGGCGATCGCTATGCGAGTGCTAGGACTTACAACAATTTAGGAATGGTTGCCCAAGATTTGCACCAATACGACCAGGCACGGGATTATTATCAACAAGCCCTGGAAATAAAAATCGAATTTGGCGATCGCTATTCGAGTGCTAGCACTTACCACCAGTTGGGAAGGGTTGCCCAAGAGTTGCGCCAATACGACCAGGCACGGGATTATTATCAACAAGCCCTGGAAATATATATCGAATTTGGCGATCGCTATTCGAGTGCTAGAACTTACGCAGTATTAGGATTGCTTGCACAAGCGCAGGAGAATTACGTGGAAGCTAGGGCTAATTTGCAGACAGCGTTGGAGATATATGTTGAGTATCAGGATGAATATATGGCTACGGTGACGCGAGAGAATTTAGAGGGTTTACCGGAGTAGAGGGATCTAGGCGATGTGCGATGTCTAACGACAAGCCGCGTTATCTCTACGCATTTGGGTTTTGTGGGTAAGGGCGTTAGCGAAGCTGTCCGCAGGAATCGCGTTTGCTTGATTGGTTTGGGAGAGCGATCCTTCTCCAGTTATCCTTAAAAGTTACAATGAGTATGGTGTCAGCAAGTCCAGCTTCAACCTGTCAAGCAATCATTCCCTTTTCGACGTTATCCGCATCAGTGCGAACCTCGCGTATGCGTTCCTCGTCGAGATTTTCCGGTAGAAATCCACCCGCTTGCATTTTCCATAATTTATAGTAAGCGCCGCCGAGTGCCAGCAGTTTGTCGTGGGAACCATCTTCGATAATTCGACCTTTGTCGAACACCAGAATTCTATCTAGATGCACGATGGTAGATAATCGATGAGCTACTACGATGACCGTTTTCCCATTCATTGCTAAGTCGAGGGTATCTTGGATCGCTTTTTCGGTAATTGAATCGAGGCTAGAGGTGGCTTCATCTAAAATCAGAATCGGCGCATCTTTGAGGATTACCCGCGCAATCACAATGCGCTGTCTTTGCCCCCCAGACAACTTAACGCCACGTTCGCCCACCAGAGAATTGTAACCATCCTTACTTTGGACGATGAAATCGTGAGCATGAGCTTTTCGCGAAGCTTCCATCACTTCCTCATCGGTTGCATCCAAGCGTCCGTAACGAATATTTTCTAGCAAAGTGCGATGGAACAGAGACGGATCTTGGGGAATCAAACTGATCTGAGCGTGTAGTGCATCCTGAGTCATATCTCGAATATCGACCCCATCAATGATAATCTGTCCAGATTGTGGGTCGAATAAACGCAGAATCAGATTGACAAAGGTGGATTTTCCAGAGCCGGACAAGCCCACCAATCCGACACGCTGTCCCGCTTGAATGGTGACAGAAAGGTTGTTGAAAACTTTCTTCTCTTCTGTGTAGTTGAAATTCACCCGCCGAAACTCAATCTTACCTTGAGTGATTGAGTGGGCGATCGCTTTCTCGCGATCGACTAACTCGTGCGGTTGAACGATGGTGAAAACACCATTGGCGACATTTCCAACGTGTTCAAAAAATTCCAGAAAGCGGCGGCTCAAATTACGCGCTTCACTGATGATCAACAGTGATAAGCTAGTTGCTACAACAAAGTCAGCAGTAGCGATCTTTCCTTGACTCCAGAGAGAAAGCGAGTAATACAGGGTGCTGATTTTCAGAATGGCTGCTGAGATGAACTGAAACCAGCGAATGCGCTCCGAGTACCAGTTGGACTCTCTCACGTGTTTGAGTTCGTGCCTTAATTGCTCGTTCAAATAACGTCGTTCAAAACCGAAGCGAGCAAACAGTCGGCTACTAGTGAGATTTGTGACTGTATCTACAATGATGCCAGTTGTCTCACTTCTGGCGGCTGCGGCTTTCCGGGAGTAAAATCGGCAGCGAGTTGCCAGCCAAAACGAAATACTGATGAAAAGAACTGCCCATATTCCCACGAGTGCAGCCAGTGGAGGATAGGCGCGATACAGTATCGTCGTGGCGACGGAATACACAACAATTACTGGCATAAATTCAGTAATCATCATTTGCATCGTCTGGGTAACACCCAGAGAAGTTTCGCTAATTCGATGTGCCAATGCCCCAGAAAAACTACTGCTTAAGTAGCGATGCGAATGGTGCTGTAAATAGGCATATAGCGATCGCACAATGTGCTGTCGGTGGATGGGATGGAGAATCGTTTGCAAGAGTCCAGCCGAGCGCCCAAATACCACTTCACCTACACTCAAGCCGATGAATAACATTAACGGTTGCTTCATGGCATCAAAAATGGGCTTGCTGTCGCCGGTCGATCGCGTCACGCCCCGAATGATCTCGCCAATAGCATAAGGCAACATAATGCCACAAGTTGCGTGTATTACCTCCAGGATTACCATTAACACATACCACCAGCGAAACTGGTTAACAAAATAGCAAATGAACTTAAATGGAGTTGATGGCAAATCTGGTGCATCAGGGGCACGTTGAAAGGATTTGGATTGTCTAGCTTTTTTCGTCATGAAAGTCGATCTCTTAGCATCATTTTCACTTTTCTACCAGATAAAAATGGACGACTAGATAAGCCGCCCGATGGCATTAGAGACTTTTAGAAGTACTCCACTTTGAGTCATTTGTCATTTGTCATTTGTTATTCGCTGCGTCTCTAGTTTCTAACGAAGAGAATCTCCTCTTCGGTATTCGGCGGTTATGTCATCTAACTTTTGTTTTAAATTGTCGTCAAGTTTTAGTTCTAGTGCCTTGAGGTTGTCAGCAAGTTGTTCTGGACGGCTAGCGCCAATGATGGGGGCAGTGATAATCGGATTAGATAAAACCCAAGCCACTGCTAGGGTGGTGAGAGAAAATCCGGCGAGATCCGCTACCGTGCGTAAATCTTCAACAGTATTAAATTCGCGATCGCGCCAGTAGCGTTCTTGATAACGTTCTGCGGCAGCACCTAACGTAAAACGCGTACCTGACGTGGGGCCTTGAGTAAAATTGTGTTTGCCAGTAAGTAGACCACCCGCCAAAGGATTGTAAGAAATTACACCCAATCCTTCTTCTTTCGCTAGGGGCAATAGTTCTCGCTCAATTTCGCGGAATAACAGGTTGTAGCGGGGCTGAATTGAGACGAACTTGGTTAGATTGCGCGTTTCAGCACGACCCAAGGCGCGGGCGAGTCGGTAGGCTAAGAAGTTAGAAACCCCAATGTAGCGCACCTTGCCAGCACGAACCACTGCATCCAGCGCTTCCAGAGTTTCATCAAGGGGAGTTGAAGCATCATCGGAGTGCAACTGATACAGGTCGATATAATCAGTTCCCAAGCGTCGCAGAGAAGCATCGATCGCATCCAAAATATGTTTCCGCGAAGCCCCTTGATCCCAAGGTGCAGGACCAACTCGACCAACGCACTTGGTAGCTAAAATAAAATGTTCGCGTTTGCCTTTGAGCCAGCGCCCAACGATTTCTTCAGTGCGTCCCGCAGTCGCAAGTCCGCCGCCGAGGGGATAAACGTCGGCTGTATCTAAAAAATTGATTCCGCCATCGGCGGCGGTGTCGAGGATTTGCCTAGAAGTTTCTTCGTCGGTCTGCAAACCAAAGGTCATAGTGCCGAGACAAAGGCGCGAAACGGTCAATCCAGTTTTACCGAGATTGGTAGTTGGTAAGGTCATAAAGATGTTGTTAATTGAGAAAGTGTGGAAATTTTAAATAGAATGCGACGTGCGTTCCGCTTCGCTAACGCAAAACTAAAACCCTGACACATCGACCAAGCCATGATTTTTAAGGTGTGAACCAATTTAACCAACCTTCCCAGTTTTGGACGATCGCAGCAAATTCTGCATAACCATCAGCTTTTGGGTGAGCGCCGTCATTGGCTTTTGCTTCTGCTAGCCAGATTGGTGACTTCACCAAACTAGAAAACACATCAAGATACGGAACATCTAGTTGATCGCAAACCAACGCGAATTCCTTTGACAGATTTGCAAGAATTTGATTTCTTTTTTCTTGATCGACATCACCACAGGGTGGCGGACTAACCATCAAAATCGGATAGAGTTGCTTTGCTTGGCTTAAGATACTGCGAGCATTTGCGATCGACTCTGGAAGTTCGATTCCTTGCTGTTTACCCGCCCATCCTGAATCGTTTGCCCCAAAAGAAAACACTACTCGACCATCGGATTCTTTGGGGAGACGATAGGAGACTTCCGAGTACCAACGTTGTTTGAGATACCGACTTGTCTCTGCCCGCACCCCCAAGTTGTAATGGGTGATAGCGTATCCTCTTGACTCAGCACTGCGGCACACTCTACCTGTCCAACCCAAAAACTCTGGATCGCCTGTGCCATTGACAAAGGATTCACCAATAAAACAAATTCTGATTTCTTTGCGAGAATCTGACATAAGTCAACTAAATTTTGCCGAAAAAGTTCGGCTTTGACTTGAGAAGCATTATGTTCATGATTCTAGAAGAGATATTAATATAGCGGTTCTCGGTTGAGTAGGTACTGAACCCCACCCCCAACCCCCTCCCCGCAGGCGAGGAGGGGGCTATGATGTACCTCATATAATTAGGAAACGCTATATATTGTTATGTTAGGCAGGACTTCGGCGTGAGCGCTTGGACGCAAGCCACAAGTACAAGCAAGAGTCTGGTGTCTTTCTTCCCCCTTGCTCCCTGCTCCTTGGTCACTGAGCGTAGCCGAAGTGCTGCTCCCCTGCTTCTTTTCACCTCAAGCGACTACAGAAATTTCACGCCGATTCTGGGAAATTAGCCACTGTTGTAACTTCGGATCGCCGTATACCTCATCTGCAATAAAATGATCGCCTTCCGGTAGCACTGTCAAATCGACTTTCCCCCCGACTTTGCGTAAACGCTCAACAAAATTCTCTGTATCCTCAATCGGCAGATTTTTGTCCTGTCCACCTTGAAATATCTGAACGGGAATGTTTTTGAGTGCAGCTAGTTCGCTTTCTGCTAATGTTTTGGGTACGCGTCCAGACACAGGTACCAAACCTGCGAAGCGATCGCTCTGCAAAGCAGCGATATGCCAGATACCCGCCGAGCCTAAGCTGAACCCAGCCAATATCACCCGCGCTGGATCGACGGGTTGAGAAACGATTAATTCATCAAGCAAAGCAAGCACATCATCTGTTCGATCTGCCCAAGTTTGTTCAGCCAGAATTTGGGGTGCAGCGAAGACATAAGGCAATGAGTCGGATAAATCCACGAAACGAGGTAAACCCCATTTCAGTAGTACATTCAAATCCGTCCCGCGATCGCGTCCTCCATGCAGAAAAAGTACTAAGGGTGCAGGTTGCTTGGCATTGTCAGAAACAGGCGAGAAAAGATAAGGCAAGGAACCATTGTTAGTGTCATGAGAGCGTTGTTCAACAGGCATTGTTATGACTCCTAATTTGATTTGGGCATTGGGCATCCCTTCGGCTTCGCTCAGGGCAAGTGGGCATGGGGCATTGATTATTTTTCCTCATCTAGCCCCACGCCCTCATCTCGGCTTTTATGCCACTACTAGGCTCTTGTCTACTTGTTTAAATTCGCTGTTACCTACCTTAGATTCGATCGCTGTACCCTTGAAGAAATCGGGGTTAGCTTGGGTGTAAAACTTGTAGGGATTAGCGAATACATAGGATTTGAAGTCGGCTTCGGTCAGGACACCTTCTTGAACCAAATCCCAGCTTTCAGCCAAGGGAGAAGTTAAGTCTGGTACATCCCAGTGACCAACATCGGAGGAATAGATGGCGTTGATTTTAACTCCCAAGGGATTGGCTTTGTCGTTAAATGCCGTAGCGATGGTGCGATCGTCGGACTCGGAACCAAAGAAGAAACTGTTCACCCAGCGATCGCGGATGTCTTCAATTGTTTCAATACCTGCGGCTGCAAAATCGTCCAATTCGCTACCAATCGGCGCACGGCTATGACGGCTGAATGAAGCTCCTAGTACAGTCTTGGTCAATTCGTCCTTATCGAGGGAATGCCCTTGAGTAACTTCTGCACCGTAGCGCTCAAATATTTCAAACAACTCATCAGAATTCGTCAACGCTGGATTGTAGTTTTCCAGTGCCTTGATATTGCGCTTGGAAAAACGATCTACCAAATGAATGTAGACACGCGCACCCCAATCTGCCCCACCTTCCAGCATCGCTACGCGCAACTGCGGAAAACGCTTGGTAACACCGCCGAAGAACAGCGCCTTCGCAAATGCTTCCGAACCATCGGCGAAGTGACCGATATGGTTGTTCATGTAGTTACTGATGGAGGAGCGGCCAGTCCAACCCTGACTGCCGTAATGGGTGGTGACAGGTACGCCAAGTTCCACGACCTTTGCCCAGAAAGGATCGTAGTCGTATTCACTATCTAGTCCGTAAAAGTCGATATAAGAAGCATACTTGGCGATTTCGGGGAATTTATCAGCTGGATATTTATCAGCGATCGCTTTGATTGGCCGTTTCACACCGCCAGTGATATTAATCACTTTTAAGCCCAGTGTTTTCACTGCAAACTCTAGCTCCTCAATGCCTTCTTGGGGAGTAGTTAATGGGATACCAGCTACCGGTGTCAAGCGATCGCTATATTTCCGGTAAATATCAGCATGATAGTGATTGACCGCGCGTTGCAGCGCTTGACGGTTCTCTGCACTCGCTCCAGCCGGTGCTAAAACATTGTTGGGAAACAGCACCGAATAGTCCGATCCTTGCTCCGCCTGACGCTCATAGAGCAGTCCGGGAAGGGTGTAAGTAGCGAGATCCAATGTGTTTTTAGTAACTCTAGCCCACCAAGGCGATCGGATTGTGCGGTTGTATTGACGTTCTTCAGGAGTTTGTTGATACCAATCTTTACCGTTGCTCTTAGAGTTGAGGCGCGAGGCTTCCGTCTTACGTAACTCATCTACAAGTTTCACACCACCGTACTTAGCGATGTAATCCTCAAAAGCTGGCGTGAAATCATTGGTATGAACATCGGTGTCGATTACCGGATAATCAAGGGTTGCTCTGATTGCAGCAGAGCGTGAAGTCTTCAATCGGCTATATTCAGTCATATTTTTTCCTTGCCTACGGCACAAAAAATTACAGGTTTTTCCTAGCATCCAATGCTGCTATTGACAAATACATTTCCTGTAGAGACGGCGATTTATCGCGTCTCTCCTCTCCACAATCGCGTCTCCCTACGATTTTCTGTAAGGCGGCGATCTACAGAAGGTACGCTTTAAAAGGTATGGCATAAGCATCCGTGAAAAATTCATTTACACTACAGCACTATAAACACAGTGCAGATATGAAAAATCATTTACGCCAACACCAATCTTTCATCTAGTTGTTTAGCAGCAAAACGATTAGCCGGACGACGCAATCCCAGGTTTTCGCGCAAAGTACTGCCTTCGTATTCAGTACGGAACAGTCCGCGTTTTTGCAGGACGGGAACGACTAGGTTAACGAATTCATCCAATCCTGTGGGAAGGATTGGCGGCATGATATTAAAGCCATCTGCTGCACCATTGTTGAACCATTCTTCTAGTTGGTCAGCAATGGTTTCGGGAGTACCGAGTATGGTGCGATGACCTCGTGCGGTAGCAAGAGAGAGATACAACTGGCGCAGCGTGAGAGTCCCACGAGTAGCCAAATCTCTAACTAGTTTGAGACGACTTTTGTTAGTGTTGGTGTCGCTGGGTAGTTCGGGAGCCACATCATCTAAAGAATATTTCGACAAATCCACGCCCTTGTAATAGTTCTTTAAAATCCCCCAAGCGACATCGGGATGGATTAACGATTGCAAGAATTCGTATTTTTCTTGAGCTTCTGATTCAGTACGGCCAATGATTGGGAAAGCACCAGGCATAATTTTGAGATCGTCTGGCGATCGCCCATATTGTGCTAGCCTACCTTTGACATCAGCATAAAACTCTTGGGCATCGGCTAGGGTTTGATTGGCGGTGAAAATCACCTCAGCAGTACGTGCAGCTAAGTCCCGTCCCGATTCCGAGGCTCCAGCCTGAACAATCACCGGATAACCTTGGGGCGGACGACCAACGTTTAAAGGGCCTTTTACAGAGAAATATTTGCCCTTGTGGTTCAATGTATGCAGTTTATCAGGATCGAAATAGACACCAGACTCTTTGTCACGGATGAAAGCATCGTCTTCCCAACTATCCCATAGACCTTTCACCACTTCCACAAACTCTTCAGCTCGTTCATAACGCTGGCTGTGTTCTGGGTGATGCTCAAGTCCAAAATTACGTGCAGCATTCTCATTGCCTGTAGTGACTACATTCCATCCGGCCCGGCCTTTACTCAAGTAGTCTAGGGAAGCAAACTTACGTGCCAAGGTGTAGGGTTCTTCATAAGTGGTCGAAGCGGTGGAAATGAAGCCGATTTTTTGAGTTACAGAGGATAAGGCCGAGAAGAGGGTAACAGGCTCAAAATGGGCAATTTTACCATTGCGATGCTGAGTTTCTGGAGCGCCGCCCCAGACTCCTGGACTATCTGCCAAGAAAACTGCATCGAATAAGCCGCGTTCGGCGGTTTGGGTAATTTCTTTGTAATGCTCAAAATTCAGTCCCGCATCTGCTTGTGAATCGGGGTGTCGCCAAGCAGAGACATGGTGTCCGGTGGCTTGAATGAATGCACCTAAACGAATTTTGCGTGTTGTACTCATATATTTTTCTTTGCTTATAGTGCGTTAGCGGAGCGTCTCGTGGAGAAAGCTTAGGCTCGGTATGGCTGATTTGCGCTACGCCAGTTATGATTACTACTGCTACAAAAGGTAGGCATTCACCTCTTGCTAGACACTGAATGTCGTCATGCAAAGCTTTTCTAGTAACTTGCCGTTCAGTTACCTACTAATTGCTCAAAAATCAAATAACCGAACTGTAAGTCAGGTTAATACCACACCAGAATTAGGAATTCTGCTGCTTGGCGCTCTAATCACCATAAATTTATCTAGTAATTTTACTTACCAGATAGAGCCTACACAATAAATACAAAAAAAGATGTGCTGGAAATCACAATAACACGAAAAACTAATAATTAGTTTTTCAAACATTAAGTATTGCAAATTAATTATTTACTGAGTATATAGTTATTTATGGTATTGAAAGCTTATTGCACAATTCTCTAGGTTCCTTTGACCGAATGACACTAAGTTAAGATATAGCCCTAGCCCTGACTGGTTCCCAGGCTGGGAATCCATTCTGGGAGGCTCTGCTGAAAGTGGCTATGATTGGATAATGAATCAATGCATTCACGTGGCTAAGTGTCGGGGTAGCATGGCGATCGTCGGGGTTTGATAGTGGTGCTTCCCATCGCCATTGCTACACTACCCGTTATCCAACAAGCATGGGAGGGTATTAGTGTAGAACAAAAATTGAATATTGACTTTTTGGATTTGATGGCGATCGCGATTACTAACTTCTAAGAGCAATTTCTCACACCATCGCTGATGCTCGGTTCAATTGAAGTCGGTGAAAATATCCGCGATCGCACGGCTCGTTCTTCTGCTCAACAAACTCTAGATTTACTTAGTTCTCTAGGGCAATTCGTCTGCGTGGAACGCAATGGCGACAAGCAAAAATTCCCATTGCATTAATTTTCAGGTTTTGGCTACAAAGTTTAGTTACTATTAGAAAATAGAGGCTCAAAGGTTGACTCAATCAAAGTTTCAGAATCTTGCTTCAATTATTTTCCAAGAGTGACAAAACAGGGCTAAACCAGTAGTGATAACACATTAGGAGAACTTCTATATCCACTAGCTGTAACAACAAAGAGTAACTTTTAACTGATTACTCCTGAAAGTGGGTGCAGTATTGTTAAATGAAAACTATGTCTGGTTTCAGTTTTAAGATACCGTTCTTGCAAAGGTTGCCACTGCTGCCACGACTGATAACGATTTTCAGTTAATAAATTAGCAAGGGTGGGCAACTTAGTGTGAATTTCTGATTTATATACATCTCCAAGCCAGTCAGTTAAAACGGCACTATCTTGCATCGTACCCAAAATTTCTTGGATATTTTTCACTTCTGTAATATAAGCTTCGTAAGACTCGCCATATAAGTCAGTAAATAACTCCATTTGATAGCGTATACGTTTAGCTTCTTTTCGCAAACTATGAATATTTTCACCTTCTGTTGTCAATTGTTTTTCTATCTTTTTTGGTTTCCAGTTTTTCTGGATCTTCACTTCTGATTCTACAATTTCAGTACCAACTAGCCAACCTGGATGCAATAAGAAGTTACTCACTTCTGGTAAAAGTAAGTCTGGTAGTACTTGCTGAATGGCAATAGATGCCAAAGGTTGATAAGTAGGTTTTTCTAACCACTTATCCAATGCATCTTTTAAAGACTTGTAAGATTCATCGTTTAATGTTTTCTGTACGCTCGATTCTACATCTTCACGTTGTTTCGCCAAAGCTGTAAAAGCTGTTTGCAGAGATTCCTGTTCTTTGCGGGGTAAGTTTGGTTTATAATTGTTTTCCAAACTTTCTTTAAGTACGTCTAAATCTCGCAGATTACCAAGACGACGAGCTATTTTACCAATATTTTTATCGCTGACTGGTTTCGACAGATCCACTGCTAGCCCAAACCGAGTTACCGCTGTCCGTAGGCGGCGCATTCCCACTCGCATTTGGTGCAGCGCTTCTGGATCTTCATCTTTCTTTACTGATTTTTCCCACTTCAAGGTTTTCTTAAAGTGTTTTTCAATCGCTTGGTAGGCATAGTCACCGAGAGTTTTTACTGTAGTTTGTGTAGCTAATTTCATAATTTATCTCAATTATTACCTCACGAAGTTATTGCATAATAACAACATTATTTAAAAAAATGCATCTACTTTTGATATTTTTTTAGCTATGAGGATTGCCAGGTATGCTTATAACTATTGATAGTTGCATCTTATCTTATAAATATGCAATATCTATCAAAGGATTACAATCATCTCATCCCCCTTAAGTTGAGATGAGATATATAGGACTCATATTTGATTGCGTGAAAAAAACTCAGTACAGCTTTATTCCTTCTTCCCAGTCCCCAGTCCCTAGTCCCTACGATTAATTCAGAAATCAAATCAGATTGCTATAGTTTGGATAACAAAATTTTACGATAATCAAACCATATATTATAATAGCATGGCTAGTATTTTTGTAAATATCAATATAATTTAAAATGTCAAACTTACATCATTTGCTAAATCAAGTTTTATTGACTTTTGTAGATTCTTTTAAAGAGCATAGAGAAGATTTATCAGCACTGCTACTAACACATCAGAAGTATTTATGGTTAGGGTCAGATGAAACTTCAACTATTGAGCGTCTTTCTTTGATTGATACTGAGAAATTTACAGATCATCAACAATTTCGTGTAGCAGAATTTATCGATTTACCTGCACCAGAAGAGGAAGAAATTGATATAGAGGGACTAGCTTACACGGATAATTACTTATGGTTTGTTGGTTCTCACAGCTACAAACGTAAAAAATCCAAACCCGAAAATACAGATGCCAAGAACTTTAAAAGGCTAGCAAAAATTGAATCAGAACCTAACCGTTACATTTTAGGTCGAATTCCTCTGATAGACGGTAAGCTATTCTCATCTTGCCCACATCCCGAAAAGCCAGATGTGCAATTGACTGCCAGTAAATTAGAGGTGACGAATCAGGGTAATTTGCTGATGACAGCTTTGGCAGATGATGCCCATTTAGGCTTGTTTATTAAGGCAGGAATTCCCGGAAAGGATAATGGCTTTGATATTGAAGGAATAGGCATTTATCAAAACCGCGTCTTTCTGGGTTTGCGCGGGCCTGTATTGCGAGGTTGGGCTGTGGTGCTGGAAATAGAGTTAGAAGATTCTACCCCTGGACTGATGAAACTAAAGCAAATTGGAGAATTGCAGGAGTTATATAAAAAGCATTTTATCTGGTTGAATGGTTTGGGAATTCGAGATTTGTATGTAGATGATAAAGATTTGTTGATTTTAGCTGGGCCAACGATGGATTTAGATGGCCCCGTGCAAGTTTATCGCTGGGTAAATGGTGTGAATATGCGAGAAAATGTCTTCAGCAATCCCGATTTTGTGCAAGATATTCCTTATGGAAATCGGGAAGAACACGCTGAAGGAATGACGCTGTTTCAGGATGTAACTGGCATACCTTCGCTATTGGTAGTTTATGATTCTCCAGCAAAAAGTAGGCTGGTGGGTGATGATAGTGTAATGGCGGATGTGTTTAAGTTGGGCTAACTTTAATCTTGATTTTGGGATTTTAGATTGTTAAATGTTAGTAGAAATTGCTTGTACGGGACAGGTGGGGATACACTGTTCGCAGACGATACAGCGCGATCGCGTGAATGTCAACTTGTATGTCTCTGGCTGGAGGGTGAGGGCTTCGGTAGGACAAACCCCAGTACACAAGCCACAGTGAACACACACATCCTCGTCGATCGCAATTTCGCCTAACGTCGAAGAAACATTAACATTACGCGATCGCATCCACTCGATCGCCGCATCTAATTGATCGATGTCTCCCGATAATTCCACTACCAATTTGCCAATTTGATTTGGGGCAACTTGAGCGCGGATAATATTAGCGGCGACGTTGAACTCTTTAGCCAGTACGTAAGTGACTGGCATTTGCACGGCGCGTTTCGGGAAGGTGAGTGTTACTCGTTTTTTCACAGGTTTAGCAGAGGGTTTTTTCTGTTGTAACGTATTGAGAGTTTTATCGAAACAATCGGGTCTAAAACCTCGCCTTTTAAGGCAAAAGTTTGGCAAGCGGGGTATAAATCCCCGTTACAAAAACGGCCTCCTACCTCCTGCCTTCGTTAACAGTCCTTTCCTACAGTAAGTTGCACGAACGAGCAAGGCATCTGCTCCTGGGCAGGTAGCTAGAAAATCCAATTAAAATTAATCAATATTGATATTTGTTAATATTGGAAACCGCAAATATAGACCTTTTGGAAGATGCTTTAAAAATCAGTATTGATACTATATTAAACTTGCCATTTAAATTTATTACTTGTTATCTGTTATATCCATTTTAACTTGGAAAGCTTTTAACATGAAAATTTTAGTTGTCGAAGATGACGAGTTAAGTGCATATTCACTCACCTGCGTTTTAACTAACCAAAACTACGCGGTTGAAGTTGCCACTGATGGTGATACTGCTTGGAATTTTATTCAAACTTACGATTATGATTTAATCCTTCTAGATGTAATGTTGCCCAAACTGGATGGCATTAGTCTTTGTCGTCAAATTCGGTCTAGTGGTCTGCAAATGCCAATATTATTATTGACAGGGTGCGATAGTAGTCATGAGAAAGCGATCGGACTAGATGCAGGCGCAGATGACTACGTAGTTAAACCCTTTGACGCAGAAGAGTTAATTGCTCGTGTTCGGGCACTGTTGCGTCGCAGAGGTGTAACCTCACAACCTGTACTGGAGTATGGTGGATTGCGGCTAGACCCTAGTAGCTGTGAAGTGATGTATGCTGAAAAGCTGTTGGCACTTACTCCCAAAGAGTATGCTCTTTTAGAACTATTCTTGCGAAATACTCGTCGGGTGTTTAGCTGCGGCATGATTTTAGAACATCTGTGGTGTTATGAAGACACTCCACAAGAAGAAGCTGTTCGCACCCATATCAAAGGGTTACGACACAAACTCAAAGCTGTAGGAGCGCCCAGTGATTTGGTTGAAACAGTTTACGGTATTGGCTATCGGCTGAAATCACTGGCAGAGGAGAAGGGGGGCACTTCGGCTACGCTCAGTGACCGGGGGGCAGCACTTCGGCTACGCTCAGTGACCGAGGGGCAGAGGGGCAGCACTTCTCTACGAGAGGCTGCGCCAACGGCTACGCTCAGTGACCGAGGGGCAGAGGGGCAGGGGGGCAGAGGGGCAGAGGAGCAGAGGAGCAGAGGGGAATTAGATTGTGAAAAATCCTTGGTTCCTAATCTCAAATCACAACAGCAAACATTAATGGCAGTTGCGGAAATTTGGCAACGATTTCAAAAGCGGGTAGACGAGCAGGTGAGGGTGCTGGAGGAAGCGATCGCAACTTTAAACCAAAATAGTTTAAATCCCGATTTGCGATCACTTGCAGCCAAAGAGGCGCATACTTTGGCGGGATCTTTAGGCACTTTTGGCTTGCCTCTTGGCTCTAAATTAGCACGCAATATCGAACTGTTACTGAGTTCTGGTCAAACCCTGAGTCAATCTGAAATTAGCAACCTCAAAAGTTGGGTAAAGTTATTGCGTCGGGAAATTGACGGAAACGAAGTAGCAGCAATATCTGCATCACCAACGCCACAGGTTTTAGAAACAGTCACACAACCACTGGAAAATGACCTTCATGCAGAAACTAAAATATTGGTTGTGGATGACGATCCGCAAATTCAGGCATTTTTACAAACCTTACTTAGTCCTTGGGGACTAAAAGCGATCGCTCTTGAAGATCCGCGTCAGTTCTGGGAAATCTTAGAAATAATTACGCCAGATATGCTGATTCTGGATGTGGAATTACCTTATACAAATGGTATAGAACTTTGCCAATTAGTACGCAACGATTCGCGCTGGTGTGAGTTACCGATTCTATTCCTGACTGTGCATAGCGATGCCGAAATGGTAAATCAAGTGTTTAGCGTTGGTGCTGATGACTTTGTAAGTAAGCCCATTGTTGGGCCAGAACTAGTAACCCGGATCGTCAATCGCTTAGAACGGATGAAATTGCGGCAGCGCGTCGTGCAGGGAGGCAGGGAGGCAGGGAGGCAGGGGGGCAAGGGGGCAGGGGAAGCAGGGGGAGCAGGGGGAGCAGGGGAAGATAGAGTAGTGAATTCTTCTTTGCCTCGCTCATCTCTCAATTTACAAGCCATCAACGAACTGGAATTGCGAGTAGCAGAGCGCACTGCTGAGTTAATTCGGGTGAATCAACAGTTGCAGTCACAACTTGATGAACGTCAACGGACACAAGGAGAATTACGGTTCTCTCAAGCTCGATTTGCACGAATTTTAGATATTGCTGATGATGCAATTATTTCCATTAACGGGTTCCAAAGCATCACTTTGTTTAATCAAGGAGCAGAGAAGATTTTTGGCTACTCGGCTCAGGAAGTGATTGGACAAGGACTTGATTTACTCTTACCGCAGCGTTTTTTTCAAGCGCATCGTCAACATGTGGTTGACTTTGGTCAATCTCCCAATGTTGCCCGTCGGATGGGAGAACGGCGTGAAATCTACGGACGCCGCAAGGATGGTACTGAATTTCCAGCCGAGGCTTCTATCTCCAAAATAGAGATGGCTGAGGAAATATTTTATACGGTTATTTTACGAGATATCACAGAGCGCAAACTAATTGAACGCATGAAAGATGAATTTGTCTCTGTTGTTAGTCATGAACTCCGCACACCTTTAACTTCGATTCACGGCTCTCTAGGAATGCTAGCCAGTGGTTTGCTAGCAACAAACTCAGAGCAGGGAAAACGCCTATTGCAAATTGCCACTGATAGCAGCGAACGCCTAGTACGTTTAATCAACGACATCCTAGACATTGAGCGCATCGAGTCGGGTAAGGCGAAGATGGAACCAGAAATCTGCAATATTGTTGACTTGATCGTTCAAGCAGTAAATGTCATGCAGCCTCTGGCTGACAAAGCAGGAGTGAAAGTATCCGTTTCTGCCGAATCTGGGCAAGTATTGGCAGATTGCGATCGCATTGTCCAAACATTGACCAATCTATTGAGTAACGCCATTAAATTCTCGTCTGCTGGATCTACGGTTTGGTTGGGGGCGCAACCACAAGAGAATGAAGTTTTGTTGACAGTCAAAGATATCGGACGCGGTATCCCAACAGACAAACTTGAGAGTATCTTTGAGCGCTTTCAACAAGTTGACTCTTCAGATTCACGTAACCATGACGGAACTGGTTTAGGTTTGGCAATTTGCAAGAGCATTATGCAACAACACAGCGGACGCATCTGGGCTGAAAGTGTATTAGGTGAAGGTAGCACTTTTTACGTCACTCTGCCATTATTTCGGGCTTTCCAAAATCCTGATTTAGAAGACTCTTCCAACATTCTCTTAGTTCATAGTAGTTACGAGCCAACTACAAATAGCCAACAAAGTCCAGATGCAGAATTTTTGAGCAACGGGCGTGTGACTACTAAGGAATTTGAACAACGGGTGATGAAATTACTTCAGAGCATTACCCCGAAGCAACAAGAGGATAGCAGCGATGACAACAAAGCAAATTCTAGTGGTTGATAACGAGCAGTATATTCAAGAAGTTGCCAAGATTTGCTTGGAAACAGTCGCAGGCTGGAAAGTAGTGACTGCGAGTTCTGGTCAAGAAGGCATAATTAAAGCTGAGACTTACCAACCAGATGCAATTTTATTAGATGTGATGATGCCAGAGATGGATGGCATCACAACCTTTGAAAAGTTACAAGCCAATCCATTAACCAAAGCGATTCCAGTAATTTTGTTAACTGCTAAAATCCAGGCTTCCGATCGCCGTCGCTATAATCAGATGGGAATGATTACCGCGATCGCAAAACCATTCAATCCTCTAGAATTAGCTGCTGAAGTAGCCGTAGCCTTGGGCTGGAGCCTAGAAAAGTAGAACAAAATCTATAGCAAATTAATTTATAAAAAATAGACTAGGGAAAAGTAATTTAAACGTTTTTTAGGTGTTAAAAAACACAATGGGTAAAATAAATTTAATTGTTGTTGAAATACCTCATAGAAACGAACGACTTAAATAAATTGTAACTTAGTTACAAGATTAGCTATTTACTACAATTTCAGTCAAACAAGAACCTTTTTTTAGGAATAGTAATAACTTATGTTTATATATGCAATAAAATTAGTTCAATTTTTATTATAAAAATTAATATATATTATCTGAACTACTTGATGCTGTAAAATAAGCAGTGGATTTTGTCGATTAACAAATTAAATCTTAATTTGGTTATTTTTGGTAATGAAGACCAAAAAAATCAGACATAATCAGTATTTTCATTTCACCAAATTAATCTTACGGATGGGTCTAATTGACGAACCACTCATTTTGGTATTATTGCTTTTTCTTCTTCGGCATCACTCTTGCCCGATACTTTCTGATTGCCGGCGGAGCATACTTGCTCTTTTATTTAGTTTTAGGAACGTCTCTTACCAACAAGAGTTTGCGTTTGAAACCGTTGATGAATTGTGCCATTAAAAAGGATATTGAATTATCAGTAATCTCCACAGTAGTTTTTGCTATTTCTGGAGCATTTATGATCTCAGAGTATAATTTGGGAGCAACCCTGCTATACGCTGACATCTGGAAATACGGACTGTGGTATTTAATAGTTAGCTTTATTGCAGTACTAATTCTTCAAGATACCTACTTTTATTTTATCCATCGGATGTTTCACCATCCTCGAATTTTTAGATGGATGCATTTTGGACACCACCGTTCAGGAGAGCCAACACCCTGGAGTTCTTCTGCCTTCGACTTACCAGAAGCAATTGTACAAGCACTTTTTTTTGTAGGTGTAAGCTTCATAGTTCCCCTGCATTTCGTCACTTTAGTTGCCGCACTTATAACTATGACAGTATGGGCAGTGTTTACTCATCTCGGATTTGAGCTATTTCCTTCCTCATCTAAAAGTGACTGGATTGGAAAGTGGCTTATTGGTTCTATGCATCATTCCATACATCATCGTAAGTATAAAGTACACTACGGTTTGTATTTTACGTTTTGGGATAAACTGCTTGGGACTGAAGATCCTAATTATGAAAACGAAATCCACATAAGAGAGTTTTAACTACAGCAGTCCTAAATCATTTTTTTCTGTTGGCTGTTATTAGTCATTTGTCCTTTGTAATCACAAATGACAAAGGACAAAGGACAAATGACTACTGACTATTTAATTTTTGTCGAATTCTCAAGCTTGTTTGGATTCACCCAACGATTGACAAATTCGTTGTTAGGTTTGTACACCTTGATTTGCACTTGCTTGGAACTTAACTTGACTATTTCGGCAGGAATTCTTTGGACATCGCTAGAATCAGTGCGGGGCTTGTAAAGCCAAATGACTTTTTGCCCAACTTGAAAGTTGTTAAGATGATTAGTTAAAGAAGGCGTACTGTCTGCCCAAGATGGGAAAGCAATTACTAAGTTGATTAAAAGTACTAAGACCACTAAAGTGATTTGAAAAAGCTTCATAATCATTGCACTTGTCTTAGGCTTGATGGGGCAATCAATCTGGTGCTCTAGCATTTAGTTATTATCCTTGTTTAGATTCTCAGAGTTGAAAGATCGGTATACTAAAATTTCTTTGGGCAATTTAGTAAAAGTTAAAATATCTACTGATTTCAGGATAAAACGACTTAGAGAATAAAATCAAATAGTCTTATTTGTTAAAACGATAACTTATATTTATATATAGGAATCCGGTTTGATTCCTATAAGAGTTATATATAGAAGATTGTGTTGTAAAAATACGTTTGAGAACAAATGGAATAGCTGGAGTAACAAGTTTATTTTACGAAAGCGATCGCTGTTTGCCGTCAACCCAAAATAAATCTTTTGGCTGAGATATTGAAGCGATCGCTTGAAGCTGAAATTTAAGCCGCCCAAAAAATCGGGGCAGGTGACAAACCCGCCCCAACATCTGATATACTCCGTCCAACGGCTGTAGCTACAGGCTTTAAACTATTAACTAAATGCACCATATCTTCTAAAGAAAGTGCTTGACGGGCATCAGAAACAGATTTTTCTGGTTCTGGGTGACATTCAATAATTAATCCATCTGCACCGCAAGCGATCGCAGCCCTAGCTACAGGTGCGACCAACTCCCGTTTGCCGACAGCATGGGAAGGATCTACAATTACAGGCAAGTGAGTTATTTGCTTGAGTGCTGCCACTGCTCCTAAATCTAGGACGTTACGGGTGTAATCGTCGAAACTGCGGATACCTCTTTCGCACAACACCACATCAGGATTCCCGTGACTAAGGATATATTCAGCAGCCATGACGAATTCTTCAATAGTCGCTGCTAAACCACGTTTGAGCAGTATTGGTTTACCAGCTTGTCCCAAAGCTTTGAGCAAATCAAAGTTTTGCATATTGCGGCTACCAACTTGCAGCATATCAGCGTGGGCGGCGACTACTTCAATTTGGGAAATTGACATCACCTCCGTGACAACTGGCATATTGTAATGCGATCGCACCTTGGCTAAAATCTCTAATCCTGACTCTCCCATACCTTGGAAAGCGTAGGGAGATGTGCGGGGTTTGTAGACACCGCCACGCAACCCCTGTACTGATGCAGTAGATAGCCTTTGGGCGACTATCTCCATTTGTTCTAAGCTTTCAACAGTGCAGGGGCCGCCGATAATTACCAGTTCTTTACCGCCGAAAGCGACTTCTTTCGAGATTTTAACGATTGTCTGGTGGTTGAGATGGGCTTGTGCAGCAAGTTTGGCATTAATCATGATTACATTCTCCTGAAAAGTTAAGTATTGGGGATTGGGGATTGGGGATTGGGGATTGGGCATTGGGCATTGGGCATTGGGGATTGGGGATTGGGGATTGGGAATTGGTTATTAATTCTTCTCCCTCATTCCCTCATCTCTCCCTTGTCTCCGTTGTCCGTCTATTCCCAATGCCCCATTCCCATTCCCAAATAATAAAAAAGCCCGAAACCTTTAAAAGTTCCGGGCGCGTTCTGATTCATTGGCATGACGCTATTTACCCGGAATTTATTCTGGGCCAAAAGTAAAAGCCATAAAACCAACTAATGAAATAAGTCATGACAATGAAATTCTCCTTAAAAAAACAAAAACCGCAGAGTTTGCTCTGCGGTTCACCGGGCGGTTTCCATTAGGAAACTTAATTCACCCCCGGTGAACCACCCTAAACCAAAAATAAAAATAGGAATTTGTGTTAAGCATTTGCGGGCTTTTTACTAGAAAACTTAAGAAATATACCTATCTAATGTAAACGTAGCAGCAAGAGTGGGCTTTGTCAATACCTGCACAAACTATAAAAAAACGATAGACTCAGTACAACTCTGGGGATTAAGACTATAACGCTTTGCACAATTCAAAATCACATTCTGTTCTGATTGTACTAGTTGCTTATTTGCGTAGACGAAAAAAGCGGTGAGGGGGTCGCAGTCTTGGCGGTTCCGTCAATTGCGAACCTCCGAACCCGTTGGCGCAGCCTCTCGTAGAGAAGGGCTTGTCATTAAAGATCGCAATAGTTACAGCAGTTTGCAACTAAATAAGGTACATAACCAAGGATTCACAAATCAAATTATTCTTCTGCCTCCTGCCTTTTGCCTCCTGCCTCCTGCCTCCTGCCTCAAAACCAGTGGCTTTATACCTTATGCAAAAGAAAACTGCTGTATATAACCTCAGAAGAAAAATTCAGGATTGAGAAGTTAAAATATATAATTCTCCTGACTTCATCTTACGAAAGCTTATTGCAGGAAATTGACAACCGCCATACCGCCATACATTATTACCCAAGTTCTCATTGACCAGATCAATTTTTTAGGATCATCTGTCTCATTATGCCCAGTTCCAAAATCTTAACCCAATCTTTCGACTATTATGGAGCTTACCCCTGCCCAGTCTGTCGAATAGGTAAGATTTCTCACATGCCATTGATGGAAGCTATGGCTTGTGACTTTTGCCAAGAGATTTTTACAGTCAACTTAGAGCAACAGCAAATCAAGATGCCTTCTAGGCAACCACCTTTAACTTGGCGTTGGAATGGGTTTAATTGGACAGAAGGCCAGTTGGAAGGTATGGAATTAGGTTGGGGTTATGGATTAGCAGCAGCAGTTTTTATAATTCTTCCCACTACTCTAATTGGCATAGTAGCTTACTATTTTCCTGCTAATCTGAAAGAACCCATTACCTGGATGCCATATATTTGGACAATATTAACTTTCTTATCACATTTATCAATTATTGTTTGGATTTATATTGAAGTTTATCAGATTCCAATTGCAGCATATTTTCGAGCGATCGCTCGATGGAGAAATGGAGAGATGGGGAGATGAGAAATCAATTAAAAATTAAAAATTAAAAATTAAAAAACTTCTGCCCCCTGCCCCCTGCCCAATGCCCCATGCCCAATGCCCCATGCCCCATGCCCCATAATCCATAACAAATGATGCAGCGTATAAATGACTCCATCACTCATAATTAAGTTGATTGTCCACCAAAATATCGTATGAGCGATCTGGAGCGGTACTATAGAGTTTTGGAATTAGAGCCTGGAGCAACACTTGAAGAAGTGAACCAGGCTTACAAAGATTTAGTTTTTGTTTGGCATCCCGATCGCATTCCCAAAGACAATCTCCGTTTACAGCAGAAAGCACAAGACAAGCTGAAAGCTATAAATGAAGCTCGTGAAAAGTTGCGCTCTCTAAAAACCAAACATCAAACCACACATCAAACTACATATCAAACCACACATCACTCACCGTCACCTCAACAAGAAAAACCATCTCAACCAACTCAGAAACCACCAAAGCAAAACTCAGACTTGAGTGGCAAAGACTACAGTCGGGCAAATTTGAGCAATAAAGACTTATCTGGCAGAAATCTAAGTTATGCCAATTTGAGCGGTGCTAATCTCAGCGATACCTTTATGCACAAAGTCAACCTCAGAGGTGCAAATTTATCTGAAGCAAATTTATTTCGGGCAAATCTACTTTTAGCCGATCTCAGGGAGGCAAATTTACGCGCTGCTAATTTGATTGGAGCGGATCTTAGTGGAGCCGACTTGCGAGGAGCCGACTTGACGGGAGCGCGGATTCGCTCTGGTGAGCGCCTTCTGGTTAAATTAGTTGGTACTAACTTAGCAGGGGCAATTATGCCTGATGGCTCAATTTATCAATAACTGAGGTTGCGCCATAACACCAAAATCCTCATGTAGAGACGCGATTTATCGCGTCTTAAAAAACCAATTATCCAGACTAATAATACCAATTTGAAACAAGTCGGGAATCTGACCTAGCTTTATCCATCCCTACAACCTGCGTGTAAAATTGGATATGATACATCAAGGCTTTTAGGCATTGTGAACTTTTTTATCGGTTGTGCTGTTTGGGCATATAAAGGTTGGGTAGGCGAACTCTATCCCCAAGGTACTCGCACTGCTGATTTTCTCCATCTCTACAGTCGTCGCTTCACCACTGTAGAAGGTAACACTACCTTTTATGCCGTGCCTAACCAAGAAACTGTAACTCGTTGGGCTGCCGAAACACCAACAGGTTTTGAATTTTGTCTAAAATTACCGCGAGATATTACCCATCAAGGGTTGCTAAAACCTTATATTCCAGCTGCTTTAAATTTTTTGGAGGGGATGCGCCCTTTAGGTAAGCATCTTGGCCCAATTTTTGCCCAGTTACCACCCAGCTATGCACCTGCATTACTTGACGATTTGTCCAACTTTCTGGAAGCTTGGCCGCGTACACAAGCACCCCTAGCAGTGGAAGTTCGGCATCCCGACTGGTTCAAAGAACCCCATGCTAGTAATTTGACAGCGCTTTTAGAAAAGTTAGGTGTCGGACGAGTACTGTTAGACTCGCGTCCCATTTACACTGGAGATGATGACCCCCAATTACAATCGGAACGGCGCAAACCTAAATTACCGTTGCAATTGAGTGTGACAGCACCTTTTACTCTGATTCGGTTTATTTCTCATCCGAATTTATCAGTGAATCAGCCATTTATGGAAGAGTGGGTAAGGCAGATTCAGCAATGGTTACAGATGGGAGTGCGAATTTATTTCTTTGTCCATTGTCCAATAGAAGCGCGATCGCCCAATACAGCCCGTCACTTCCAACAGCTATTGGAACAGAATGGCACACCAGTTCCACCCCTACCTTGGAATAATCTTGAGCATCCCCCCAATCAACTCAGTTTATGGTAATCCTATTTAGTAGATAATTGGGGTTGTAATACTTTTCTGTTAAAGAAAAAACTTTCAGAGCAGTTCTACCAAAGGAGGTTGAGATGAGTCGTCTTCTTTATGAAAATTCAGTTTCATATAAAGGATATCTCATAATTCCATTTGTTTTTGGCAAAGCGGATAATTACGAGATTTATTCGTATAAATTGTTATATGAAATTGGACACAAAAGCCAATTTCATAAAGCAGAAAATCCAGCAGGAATCTATGGAAGTGGCGTTAGTAACATTATTGATATTGCTAAAGAGCATATCGATCAAAATTCCGAGTTTGTTCATCGGGGGGATAGTTTTAAGTCTCGCTATGTTTATCGGAACAATTTGATTATCATCTTCCAAGAAGGAGACAAATATTTTTATGACCATTATCCACCAGAGTTATTAAATAATATTGCAGCTCCAAAGTTATTCAAATCTGAATATGAATGTCTGAATTGGATTAAGCAAGGGTTTGATGGGCGACATCTATGGCAAAGAGCTATTTGAAGAAGGTAGGAGTATTTGCATTTGTGTATTACAGCAGTTTTCATGTATTTGAACCACACTTGTGTAGAGGCGCAAGGCCTTGCACCCCTACCGCGTGGTCTATTTACTTGAAAATAGCTGTAATATAGCTGTAATTTGTAATTTTGCCTTGCAGTATTATTTAAATGTCTGCAATCAACCTTGATTTATTGCGCTTGGCTCCATGTAGATAATTTCCCAAATGTGGCCATCTAAGTCAGCAAATCCATGTCCATACATAAAACCGTGATCTTGCGGTTCATTGTAGGTTGTTCCACCAGCAGCGACAGCCTTGCGAATCATTTCATCAACTTGTTCTCGGCTATCAGAAGATAAACACACAAGCACTTCTGTGCTTTTTGTGGCATCACAAATTTCTTTGGGAGTAAACGTCTTAAACTTTTCATGAGTCAAGAGCATGACGAAAATGTTTTCGGACACAATCATACAAGTGGAAGTTTCGTCAGTGAATTGAGAATTAAACTCAAAGCCGAGTTGAGTAAAAAACTCGATCGATTGATTGAGGTTTTGAACTGGCAGATTAACAAAAATTTGAGTACTCATGAATTCTTCTTTTGAATTATTGCACAGTGAAAGATCGGCGAAAAAGCGCTGAGGTTTTACAGGGAAGATGCCCATAAGCACCTCCCCACAAGTCATATCATGTTCGCTTGATTACTTACTAAACCCCAAGAACCCCACCCCGCCAAAGCTATGCTTTGTCTCCCCTCCCCGCCGGCGGGGAGGGGCTGGGGGTGGGGTGCAATGACTATGGGAATCACAACTAATTACCCGGACATGATATCAAGCAGTTTTCTGGCAGTTGACCATCCAGGGAATGCCGAATTGATCGACCAACATACCAAAGCGGACAGACCAAAAGGTTTGATCGATCGGCATCTTCACTTTTCCGTTTTCTGCTAAGGTATGAAAGATGCGTTCTGCCTCCGCTGGCTCGTCAACGCTGATTTGCACGGAAAAGCCTTGGGGTGTTTCAAAATATCCAGGCGGACTGTCAGACCCCATCAAGAGGCGATCGCCCAGATCGAGGCAGACGTGCATGATTTTGTCATGCCATTCGGCAGGTATATGCTCGGCTGAGGGTGCATCCCCGTGGGTCATCATCATGACAATTTTGCCACCAAGACAGTGTTCGTAGAACTTGAACGCGGCTTCACAGTTGCCGTTGAACATGAGATAAGGATTGAGTTTCATGGTGTTGGCTCAGTAGATTCGGCTATGGGTTGAGCGTGAATACAGCTTGAGAAGTCTCTGGATCGAATGGAACCGAGAGATGTTCGTGTAATATCTGCCATTCGCCTTGATTTTTCTGGCAGACAGAGGTGACGCGCATCCAGGTCTGCATTGCTGGATGGTCTTGGCTTCCTGTGAAGCGAAATAGCCAATGTGCAACTGCTAAGTCTTCACTGGCGGTAATCTTCAGGTCTCGTGTTTCAATCTCAAAGGTGTCGGGGAAGTAAGGCAAACATTCTTTCCACACTTGACGCCAAGCATCTTTTCCTTGGGTTTGGAAAGGAGGTTTAACATCGAAGACGATAATCTCGTTGGCATAGTGGGACATGATTTGCTCAACATCCTTGGCGCAGATAGCGCGTTGTTGCTCGGCAATTAGTTGGCGAATCTGAACTTCATTAGTGGCGATCGCGTTTTTGGTTGTCATCGTCATCTCTCCTTTTGGGTTGAGGTTGAGTGCAGTTACGAATTCTCTGGCAAACCTGCAACTTCAATTACAGGTCGAATTTCAACAGTGCCGACGTGCGCGCCTGGAATCCGCGCGGCGATCGCGATCGCTTCGTCGAGATCCTGAGCATTAATCAGAAAAAAACCGCCTAATTGTTCGCGAGTTTCTGCAAACGGCCCGTCAGTTATTAATGGTTTGCCCTCGCGCACCCGAATGCTGGTTGCAGTTGCCACAGGGTGGAGTGGGGCGGTTGCGAGATACTGCCCCTTCGAGTTGAGTTGTTGTGCCAGTTGTGCGGATTCAACATAACAATGTTCCCGTTCAGTTTGGCTCAGGGCATTTTCCTCCAGGTAAATCAGTAGCAAATATTTCATCAGGTTGCCTCCTTTATTTCCCGTTGTTACTTCCCTTTGTCAGTAAGTCGAACGGTGCTGACTCAAATCGACACTCCACCAAAAATTTTTATCGTTTAGTACGATCTGGGTATACCTCCGTTGTTTCCCTTTGTTAGTAAGTCGAACGGTGCTATCTCAAATCGACACCTCGCCAAAAATTTTTATCGAAGAAAAGAGAAAAACTGCCCCCTGCCCCACTTCGACTACGCTCAGTGACCTCCTGCCCCCTGCCTCCTTCAATTCAGGTATGATCCCAAACGCAAAAACAGACGTAAACCAAGCGATCGCCTCCCTTTACCAGGCTGAATGGGGGCGGATCGTCGCCATCCTCATCCGCTTGGTGGGAGATTTCGATGTGGCTGAAGAAGCAGTACAGGAAGCCTTTATCGCTGCCGTGAATCAATGGCAGTCTAGCGGCGTGCCCGATCTCCCCCGTGCGTGGATCGTCAAAACAGCCCGATACAAAGCCATCGATCGCCTCCGACGGCGGACACGGTTGACGGAAAAATTGGAATGGTACGCCGCCTCCGGGTTAATCCCAACCCGCGAGGAGCCAACTTACGATACAGACGAAATTCCAGACGATCGGCTGCGGCTGATCTTTACTTGCTGCCACCCAGCACTAGCGATCGAGGCGCAGGTTGCTTTGACGCTGCGGCTGCTGGGTGGACTTGAAACAGATGAAATTGCGCGGGCGTTTCTCGTGCCCACGGCAACGATGGCGCAACGGTTGGTGCGTGCCAAACGCAAGATTCGGGATGCAGGTATTCCCTATAAAGTGCCGGACACAAACGATCTGTCTGTGCGAGTAGACGCAGTGCTGACGGCGATCTATCTGATTTTCAATGAGGGCTACGCGACGACTAGGGGCGAGACGATGGTGAGGGCTGACCTCTGCACAGAAGCGATTCGGCTGGGTCGTCTCGTGAGGACGTTGATGGCACCCCAACCGCCCTCAGAAGTGACTGCACTGCTGGCGCTGATGTTGTTGCACGACTCCCGACGCGATGCCCGTTTGGATGAGGCAGGCGATCTGGTGTTGCTCGAAGATCAGGATCGTAGTCGCTGGAATCAACAGCAGATTGCTGAGGCGCTACCGCTCGTTGAAGAGGCATTGCGGGGCGAAATTGGTTCGTTTGCAGTGCAAGCAGCGATCGCGGCACTACATTGTCAGGCAGCACAAGCAGAAGAAACGGACTGGTTACAAATTGTCCGCCTCTACGATTTACTCGAACGTTTGCAGCCCTCGCCGATTGTTTCGCTGAATCGGGCGGTGGCGATCTCAATGATAGAAAGTCCTCAGACGGCTCTCAGACTGATTGATGAGCTTGCCCCTCAACTTAATGACTATCATCTATTTCACGCCACCCGTGCCGAGATGCTGCGCCGCATCGGAGCCTCAGCATCAGCCGCAGAGAGCTACGCGATCGCGCTCATGCTGGTTACTAATGACAGCGAACGTCGCTTTCTGGAACGTCGGCTGCGCGAAGTTCAGCCTTAAAGATAAGGGAATTTTACCAAGAAGCGATCGCACAGTAGAGATATATACAAATCTAAAGACTTTATTAAATAGCTACCCAGGTAAAAAATGGGTAGTTCTCCGCTATCTTTGAGCAAGCGATTCAGGGATAATTATTTCTATAGAAAAGCGCCAGCAAAAATTTTAGGCTGGTATTTAATAAACCGTATATAAAGCAAAGCCCTGAACTTTTATCAGGGCTTTTTAAATCTAAGTAGAGCAATCGCAGCCTTTTAAATCTGATTATTTCGTTGAAGCGATCGATTATTTATATAGTAGTGCTAGTACTAAAACGACTGATGGCAAGACTGGGGAAATTGATGCTGCGGGAAAACCGTGATTTTCATGTCTTCTCAAAATAGAAGCTGCTTTGCGTGAGTATTCTTTCCTTGGTCAAGGCATTTGCATTTTAGCCTCAACCACTCTACAAAAATTGCTCTATAAATAATCTACATAATAAACTACGATAAAGCTATCGGAATAGTGCTTTTAAAGATTATGAGCAACACTAAAAAAGTTAGTGACGACTTGAGCGCTGCTCCCCAACTAACTTCTGAGGAGTTAAAACAGGCAGCCCAAGAGGGATTTAAATCAGTGCTAAACCTGCGTTCTCCCGATGAAGCAGGTTTTCTCAGTGACGAACAGCAGCAAGCTGAAGCGGCTGGACTGCAATATGCTAATGTGCCATTAAAGCCTTCAGAAGCAAATCAAGAGCAAACAGAGTTAGCAATTCAGGAAATTGAGAACTTACCCAAACCAATTTTAATTCACTGTGCTGCTGGAGCCAGGGCTGGTGGTATCGCCTTGATTGCCAATGCTATTAGTGAAGGTCTGACTTATGAGGAAATTAGTCAGAAAGCTCAAGAGCTTGGTTTAAATTTAGAACAACCCCACCTCAAGCAATTCCTACTTGAAAAGTATATTGCCAAGCAAAAATGACTAACTCAGCACCAAGTCGTTTGGGTGAACTCGCCAACCTGTTTTTTAAATTGGGCGTTATCGGCTTTGGGGGCCCGGTTGCCCATATTGCCATGATTGAAGATGAAGTAGTTAAGCGGCGTCAGTGGTTGACAAGGGAGCATTTTCTAGATTTGTTGGGTGCAACTAACCTAATTCCTGGGCCAAATTCCACAGAAATGGCTATCCACATAGGATACATCTATGCAGGATGGCTGGGGCTGATTGTGTCAGGCGTTTGTTTTGTCTTGCCTGCGGTTCTAATTACTGGTGGGTTTGCTTGGGTTTATGTTGCTTACGGTACTCTACCCCAAATTACTCCTTTGCTTTATGGGATTAAACCGGCCGTTTTAGCAATTATCATCAATGCTCTGTGGGGGTTGGCCAAAAAGGCTGTGAAAACTCGCCAATTACTAGTAATCGCTTTCGCTGTAGCATTGCTGACATTGTTATTCAAATTAAATGAAGTAATTGCCCTATTAATTGGGGGATTGCTGGGTATGGTTTGGTTACATTCTGGCGAAAAAAACGATAAACCAGGAGATAAAGCCAACTTTCTGATTGCTAGTCTCAGTACAGGTGCAACTTTGAAAGCATCGGCTGTACTTGCTACATCGGTAGCGGCTGCATCTACTGTAGCCAATGTTTCTTTATGGCAATTGGGTTGGTTTTTTCTGAAAGTCGGTAGTGTTTTGTTTGGTGGTGGCTACCTGTTGGTGGCTTTTCTGCAAGGGGGATTAGTTCAAGAATACGGCTGGCTGACACAACAGCAATTATTAGATGCGATCGCAATTGGTCAATTTACCCCTGGGCCAGTACTTTCCACTGCTACCTTTATCGGTTATGTGATTGCTGGCATACCTGGCGCAATTGTTGCCACAATCGGAATTTTTCTACCTTCTTTTGTTTTTGTTGCTGCCCTGAATCCTCTAATTCCACGCTTACGAGCTTCTTCTTGGACTAGAGCATTTTTGGATGCTGTGAATGTTAGTGCTGTAGCCTTAATGGTTGTGACTACTCTACAACTGGGGACAGCAACTTTAACATTACCACAAGCCCCATTTGTAGATTTTCTCGGTTTGGCGATCGCGATCGTCTGTGCCATTTTAGCCATTCACTTTCGCATCAATGCTGCATGGTTAGTCTTTGGTAGCGCCTTCATTGGATGGGGTGCTTCACTCTTGGGCTACACTCGATGAAATTGCAAGTATAGCAAGGGACTGGGGACTGGGGACTGGGTGAAAAGCCTTTTTGTGTCTAAGTTTTATCGTCTGTTGATGTCCTAACCACCTTGCCTGTTGCTATATTTGAGATTACTCATAGCTTTTAGCTTGACTTTATATTATTAGCGATCGCATTTCCAATCCATTAGACATCTAATATAAAAGAATGTAGAGACGTAGCAGTGATACGTCTCTACAAAGGTTTTAGATGGAGATATTTTATCGATAATCTTGACTTTGAATGCTCCCTAAACGAGCAGCATCACGAATATTGTAGTCAGCACGGGTAAAGCGATTTAGCTGCATTTCAAAAAAGTCTCGATTAGCTTGTAAATGCTTGGGGTTTTGGTCATCTAATGGATATAAAAGTGCAGTTCGCAAGGCTTGAATTACCGCAGAAGTGACACAGTACATTGAACGTTGAAAACTCACTCCCAACTGAATCAACATATCTTCTTCACCCCGGCAATGTTGGCTGTAGTAATCCACAAGATATGGTGGTAAAAAATGCAACATATCTTGCATTAATAATGTTGGGGGAATGCCAGCAGTACCCACTGGGAATACATCAGCGTAAAGAATGCCATAGTGAAAGTCTTTTTGGTTTTCTGGCACTTGACGCGCTTGAGCATTATAAGATTTTGTTCCTCTAAAGGGTGAAGTGCGGTAGAAAACTGCTTCTACATAAGGTAGTGCAGCTTCGTATAACCACATGAAACCCTTAGATTTGGGGATAATTTCGTAGCATTCACCACGAATATAAACGTGATGGTAAATGGGACGACCTGCGATCGCAAATATACCATTAACTATGAAGCTCATCGCCTCTGGGACGCTGGTAATGGTACCTTCGTCATAGCGATCGGACATTTCAAAGAATACTGGGGCCATGATTTCCCAGAATAAGCCCAGGTTGGCGTAGTATGACATCTGGCGGCACTGTTCCAAAAACATATCGGGGAACAGCGTGTAAAGCCCCAGCATGACGGGGTTGCCTTGGAAGTAAGCTTTAATTGCTCGGTCAGCGTTGGCTTTGTATTCTTCAGAATCTAGGTAAGGGTCAAATTGTCCACCCATGCCTCTGTGCCACAACATCGCCCGCATACAAGCTTCCGCAAATTCCATGTTAATGCGATCGTGCAACAAGTGATGCAACAACTTCGGCATTTTGAAAGTTTCACCCTTTTCGATAAATGCCAAAAGTTCTGGATGTGCAGTAGCTTCGCCGCGCCAAATTCGTAAATCGGCATCATCACCAGCATAATGATTATGCAGTTCTAAATACTCTTTGGGTAAGAAGTATTTAAAGAAGGGAAGCGGGTTTAAAAATTCGCGTTCGGCAATATAAAGTAGGTCACGCCAGTAGAAATCCATCGGTACAGCATAAGCTTTATATAAACCGATGATTTGCATCAAATTTTCTGGAGTATCGGGTAACATTGCACCGCCTGCTTCTAAGCGGTGAATTACTTCGGCAAATTCGTGTGTGGAAGGAGGTAATTTAATTGCTGTTTTAATTGCTGTCATGGTAATCGTAAATTGGTAGAGACGCGATTTACCGCGTCTGTGGGATGGATTTTGAGACGCGATAAATCGCCGTCTCTACAAGTGTTTTTATCTATTTACTATTTCAGCGCAACTTCGGAGACTACGGTTTTTTCTAAGGGGGGAATTGCAGCTACCATTGTTGTAGTTGTGGATTCACTCCAACGCACTAACCAAGTGGGTTGTACTCCTAAAAAGATGATGAAAGCTGCCAAAATTAAAGCGGGGATTTTTTCAGACCACAGAACTTTAGGATAGTAGGCGAAGTTATCGAGTCTGCCAAAACAAGTGCGATTGAGGAGGATGAGAAAATAAACTGCGGTTAATCCACTAGCCACTATACACAAAATTGTTGGAATGGGGAAGGCAGAGAAACTACCTTGAAAGACGATAAATTCCGCGATAAATCCTGTTAAACCGGGAATACCTGCGCTAGCCATTCCGCTTAAAACTAGTAAGGCGCTAATTAGGGGTAAACCGCGTATGGGACTCATTAAACCATTGAGTTTATCTAACTCGCGAGTGCCAACTTTGGCTTCCACTACTCCCACCAAGTGGAAGAGAATTGCCAAGATGAGTCCGTGGCTGAACATTTGGGCGACTGCACCAACGAGTGCTAAGGGAGTACTAGCAGCACCAGCTAACAAAATATAGCCCATGTGACCAACGGAACTGTATGCTACCATGCGCTTGATATCTGTTTGAGCGATCGCAATTACTGCCCCATAAATAGCGCCGATTGCTCCCCAAATCGCTAGAGTCGGTGCAATAATACTCCAAGCATGAGGAAACATACCCAACCCAAATCGCAGCAATCCATAAGTTCCCAGCTTTGCTAACACGCCACCGAGAAGAATGGCAATTGGTGCTGAAGCCTCAACATAAGCATCGGGTAGCCAAGTATGGAAGGGAATTAAGGGAATTTTAATCCCAAAACCTAATACTATTCCTGCTAGTAAAAGGATTTGCTTTGTGGTTGAGAGGTTTTCTGTAGAGACTGCATCAAAAGCAAAATTGGTAGAACCACTAAGCCATACCATACCCAAGAATGTCGCTAGAATTAAAGCTCCCGAAACAGCAGTATAAATCAGGAATTTCATCCCAGCATAACCCCGTTTTGCCCCTCCCCAAATGGAAATTAGCAAATAGAAGGGGATTAATTCTAGTTCGTAAAATAGGAAGAATAGCAGCAAATTCTCTGCTAAAAAAGCACCTGCAACTCCTCCACTAACTAATAAAATCATGGAGTAGAATAGCCGGGGACGTTCAGTTTCTTGACTACTGCTGTAAATAGCAATCCAGGTGAGCAGGCTATTTAACACCAACATCAAGATAGAAAGCCCATCAACACCTATTTGATAGCTCAAACCAAGGGTTTCATTCCAAGGTAAATACTCTTTAAATTGCATTCCTGGATTGCTGATATCAAATTTTAGCAGGATAAACAGGTTCCAGAACAGAACTATTCCCGAAAATATTAATGATATTAAACGAATGCGATGCTTAGGTATACTTCCAGGTAATATTGCTATGATAATAGCAACAAAAATTGGGAGCCAAATCAAGACACTTAACATGGGAATTTTGTCCTTTGTTCTTTGTCATTTGTCATTTGTCATTTGTCCTTTGTCCTTTGTCCTTTATGACTCAATACGCTTCAGTTAAGAGAATAATAGATTGGATTGAGCGTATGCGTTACCCAACTAAAGTCTCGATAATGTTGGTTTACTTTTCTCCTTTGGAGACGCTACGCGAATAGGAAGCAAGCTAAGGTGATTTCCGACAAAGAAAATACCTGGGTTGGCGAGTCTCGACTTCTCTGCGAGACGCTACGCGAACGCTCAACTCTCGATCTATCAGTTGGTTGAGCGAAGTCGAAACCAACGCTATCGGTATATTTATTCTTGTAAATCACCTAAGTTGTTCAACCCAACATATATCAGTATAACTTTCAGGCTTAACTGAACTGTATTGCTTTATGACTTACTCTTAGCCAATGACTAATGACAAAGGACAAAGGACAAAAAAGCTAACTTACTAGACTGATTTTTCCACTATCTAAATCGTAATAACCTCCGACTATTTTCAGTTTTTCTGCCTTGATTAACTCAGATAAAACTGTCGATGATTTCAATGTTTCAATTTGCGCCAAAATATTTGCTTTACAAGCATTTTCTAACTTATCTCCTGATTGATCTTTTGAGCTTTCTACACTTGGTTTAATTGCTTCAAGCAAACTTCCAATTCGCCCTGGCACTGAAGCACCTTTAATTGCCGCCTCTACCGCACCACATCTTTCATGTCCCACAACCATGATAACTTTAGTACCTAACACTAAGCTACCAAATTCTAAGCTACCAATTTGCTGTGTTGTGGCAATATTACCAGCTATCCGGCAGACAAATAAATCTCCAAGTCCTTGGTCAAAAACAATCTCTGAAGGAACCCGTGAATCTGCACAACCTAGAATAGAAGCAAAGGGCTTTTGACCTTTGGCAATTTCGACTAAACGTGATTTAGTTTGGTTAGGATTGCGCCGTCTTGCTTTAACAAACCGATCGTTTCCATCTAATAATTCTTGCAATACCTTGTCAGGTGTAAGATCATCTGGTGCTGATTTTGTTTCGACTGCAAGTAAGTTGGAACTAAGTCCGGCTGTCAATACACCTGTACCGATCGCACCTGCACCAAACTTCAATAAACCTCTTCTGGAAACATTGATTTGGGGAAGTTGTCTGCTCATGAAATTCTCCTCACGATATTAAATTGTTAACTTTTAGTAGGATAGTTACTGCTATCCAATTGTCGAGATTTGAAAAACCAAATTTAAAAACTGCATTCCCCAAAATTGCCAAGTTACCCACATTCCTAAAAGACTCACTCCTAGAAGAACAGTGAATGCATAAAATTGGGTTTGCCCAGAGGTGCTGTATTTCAGACCTTCGCTACCTAATAGCGAAAATAAACCAACGAAGTTAACAATGCCATCGACTACAAACCGATCAATCATATCGGCAAGTTGGGAAATTTTGGCAACTCCAAAAATAATGGTCATTTTATAGAGTTTAGGGGTGTAAAAGTCGTATGCAAACAAATCTTGCAAGCCTTTCCAAGGGAGGCGAATTGGTTTGGGAATATTGCTTAAATAAATCACGCCAGTGATGCTACAACCGAAAATACTCGACCAAATTAACAGCAGTGCAACATCTTTATTTAGGCTTACCCAATCTGGTAAAAGTGATAAGCTTTGCAACACCAAAGGAAGATGTAGACTGACACCAAGTAAAATCATGGTTGGCAAAATCATCGGCCAGTGAGCTTCAGGCGATCGCTGACTCATTTGTGTAGGTTTACCGCCGAAAATTAAAGCGAATTCTCTGGTTAAACTCACGGCTGTTAAAGCATTTACTGCAATAACTACTCCCACTAACCAAGGTTGGGTTTCCCATAACCCATCTGCTAGTTCCATCAGCGCCCAAAAGCTACCCAAGGGTGGAAAACCAATTAATCCCAATGTCCCGACGATAAAAGCGATCGCAGAAATCGGGCGGCGCTTCCACAATCCGCCTAATTGAGTAACATCTTGGGTAATGCTATTCCAAATAATTCCCCCGGTACTCATTACCAACAAAGCTGCGGATATGGCATGGGTGAGTACTAATAATAGCGCTGCCTCGTATTGTTGCGCTCCCACAGCGATGAATACTAAACCCATGTATGCGCTGACAGAATAGGATTGACAGCGTTTAAGATCGATTTGAGCGATCGCAATTAAAGAAGCACCCACAGCCGTCACCGCACCAATGGCAATCATCGCCGAGGAAGCTATGGGCGAGATGGTTAACACCGGTTGCAATTTAATCAGCACCCATGCACCACTAGCTACTACTACCGAGTTCCGCAAAATCGTACTGGGAACCGGGCCTTCCATCGCTTCATCTAGCCATAAATGCAGGGGAAATTGGGCACATTTACCCATAGGCCCAGCAATTAAAGCTAAACTTACCAGCGCCATAGTTGTGGGGTTGACGTTAGCAGTAGCCGCCCATTCGGCTAATTCTGTATAATTCCAAGTTCCAGCTAAAGGCCATAATGCCAACACGCCTATTAGCAAGAATAAGTCTCCCACCCGCTTGGTTAAGAAAGCGTCTCTGGCACCTGAAACTACCAAAGGCTGGCTAAACCATAAGCCTACTAGTAGATAGGTTCCCAGCGTCAATACTTCCAGAATTACATAGCTGAAGAACAAGTTATTACATAAAGCAAGGGCACATAATCCCGCTTCAAATAATCCCAATAATGAATAGAAGCGTCCCCAACCCCAATCCATTTCCATGTAGCCGATCGCATAAATTTGCGCCAGCAAGTTCAAGCCAGTAATCACCACCAAAGCGCTGATACTGATTGAGGATATATCCAAAGCAATAGTTAAATCTAAACCAGCCGTAGATAACCAAGGAATAAATACTTCTTGGGCTGGATAATTCCAAGTTGCTTGTAAGGCGATCGCACTATGTACCAACGCCAAAAATGTCATCACCAAGTTTACATAACCTGCCGGTCTTGGCCCTGTTTTCCGAATGATCCCTGGCGACCAAGGTACGGCTAACAAACCACCTATTAAGGCATAGCACGGAACTAGCCAAACAGTCTCTAGTAGAAACTGAGCCATCAACTCACCTCTAAGATTTGGATCAAAAATTATGGGTTTTTAGTCAACTGGCGTTGATCCCAGTTAATCTAGCGACGATCTACGACGGACGACGCCTACGCAGAACATACAAATTTATGTTTATTTAATTTTGTTAAAAACAGCTTACCGTTATATCTGTCAAAATGGAATTAGCTAATTAAATAAATTTAAGATAATAACTCTAATTATTTCTTATATAATCAACTATTTCAACAAGAAATAATAGGTATTTATTCTTATCTATACATCGAATCAGGGATCAATCAATAGTTATCATTAGTTTTATCAATTTATATAAATGACAAGAGACGCAATTGATTGCGTCTCTAAAAATCGAATAAATGTAAATTATATTTTGGTGATTTTGTCAACCTGCCAGTGAGAGATAGTAATGGCAGGTGGGGAGTCAACTTGGCTGATGGGGGCGGGTTTCATGTCTCGGTAGTCCAAGAGTTGGACTACGATGAGGTAGGCGATCGCTAAAATGACCGAAATCGCACCTGTAAGAATGGCAATTAATTTTGAACGTTCCATCAGTATTCCCTGTAATGCAAGTTGTTGTGCAGTGCTTATATCCACATAATAGACTTGGCTATAGTTACTGGGCGTGAGCGAACCGCAGTTTAGCAGATAAAATATTAACAACCTGAAAGCGACATTGAGCGATCGCCATGACAACGAAACAAGCTATCTTTGACGCTATTGAACAACTGCCAGAGCAACACCTAAAAGACGTGTTGCAGTATGTTCAACAACTTGCACGTATCCAAAAATCATCAGCATCCAACCCATCCACTCAAAGCAGCGATCCTCTTGCAGATTTCATCGGGGCAGTATCTCACGGTTCTCTAGCTGCCAATTTAGACGATGAACTCTATGGCAGATAAGCTTTTTAATTGATACATGGGGCTGGCTCACGCTCCATGACAGAAGTGAACGCTATCACCAAGAAGCCACAGAAGCTTACCAATATGCGTAGACGCATTCGCGCAGCATCTTGTAGAGAAGCGGCTTGTCGTCAGATATCGCTGAAAATGGGCAAATTTATACAACAGATTATGTTCTTGACGAAACGATTACTTTCTCGCTGTTAAAATACCACCAGTCCGCTAAATTAAACGAGACATACAGCTTATGATTACTCAAATGATGGTTCAACCCTCATTCTGGGTAGATTCTGGAATCAAACTCAGTAAAGTTAGGGACATATATTTGTTTAAATTTACTGAAGAATTACAGTCTCGACTCGAAGAATTGTCTGAGAAAAAGAAAGCTGGATTGCTAACAAGCGAGGAAGATGCTGAATTGGCAGGCATATTGGAACTTGATAGAATTTTTACCTTGCTGAATGCCAAAATCATTTCTCAATCATGACGGTTAATGATTCCACCAAAAAATTAGTCAGACAAAGAGCTAAATTTCTTTGTGAATACTGTCATTCTTCAGAAGAAGCAAGTGCTGCTCTATTTTCTATTGACCATATTACACCGCAGTCTCTTAAAGGTTCGGATGACCCTGATAACTTGGCATTAGCTTGTCAGCGTTGCAATGGATATCGCTACAATTTCACCACTGGAATTGATCCAGATACAGGACAGATGCTACCTCTATTTAATCCACGCCAGCAAAAGTGGTCTGACCACTTTATTTGGTCAGCAGATGGTCTAACAATTATTGGCATTACTTCTGTAGGACGAGCTACAAGTAATCGTTTAGACCTCAATGATGAACGTCATAATGAAGGCTCTATTGTCAAAGCTCGTCGTCTTTGGATTAAAGGTGGTTGGCATCCACCTGATGAAGACCCGCAACAAGAGACTTCCAATTAAAAAAATATTCCATCGCTTTGAGGGCAGGGGAGCAGGGAGCAGGGAGCAGGGGGAGAGAAAGTCGTTTTGATGAACGTGAAATGGGATAATTTATTTTCTGGAAGTCCCCAAGTAAAAAAGAGCTGACCTTCAAAGGTTAAATGTTGACCTTCTGAGGCTCGACGTTGACCTTCTGAGGCTCGACGTTGACCTTCTGAGGCTCGACGTTGACCTTCTGAGGCTCGACGATGACCTTCTGAGGCTCAACGTTGACCTTCTGAGGCTCGACGTTGACCTTCTGAGGCTCGAAGTTGCACCTTTTATCCTCGAAATTGCACGTTTGAAGCTCAACTAACAAATATATCTAACCATTCTTGAATTTACAGGGGTGAGGGTGTAGTAAAATTTGCTCACCTCTGTAAAGTGGAACATGGCTTTAGACTTCTCCGGTCAAAATCTCCGAGGACGCAACTTCAAAGGTAGACAAGACCTTGCGGGTGCAAACTTTAGCTATGCCGACATTCGAGGAGCAAACTTCACCAATGCTAATTTAACAGGTGCAAACTTCAGTTATGCCAAAGCTGGACTGCAACGACGTTGGGCAATTGGTTTAGTTATTATCTCATTCTTCTTGTCGGGACTGTCAGGATTTCTCTGGGCTGTCAATGGTTACTTGGTGTCGCAGATATTTAACTCATCTAGTGAGAACCAAATTGCGGGCTGGGTTACTTTAATCACATTGATTGCCTTTTTCTTCATTACAATTCGCCAAGGAATAATACCTGGTTTAGGAGCCTTAGCCGTCGCCGTCGCCTTCACCTTCGCCTTAGCCGTCGCCTTAGCCGTCGCCTTAGCCGTCGCCGTCGCCTTAGCCGAAGCCTTAGCCGTCGCCTTAGCCGGAGCCGTCGCCTTAGCCGGAGTTTTAGCCGGAGCCGTCGCCTTAGCCGGAGTTTTAGTCGCCGGAGCCGTCGCCTTAGCCGGAGCCGTCGCCTTAGCCGTCGCCGGAGCCGTCGCCTTAGCCGTCGCCTTAGCCGTCGCCTTAGCCGTCGCCGGAGCCGTCGCCTTAGCCGTCGCCTTAGCCAGAGCCTTAGCCGTCGCCTTAACCGTCGCCTTAGCCGTCGCCTTAGCCGTCGCCTTAGCCGTCGCCTTAGCCGGAACGTTATTTAGTATCTACATCAGCTGGCGAGCCATGAAAGGAGATCAAAAACACTCCTTAATTCGCAATATTGCCGTTGCCTTTGCTGCTACAGGAGGTACAAGTTTTCGTGGCGCTAATTTAACCAATGCTGATTTCACCCAAGCCACACTCAAAAGTACAGATTTCCGAAACACTATTCTTATCTGTAGCCGTTGGCATCAAGCCAAAATGCTCGATCGTGTTCGTCCTGGCTCGACTTATCTGCAAAACTCACAAGTACGTCAACTGCTAGTTACAGGACAGGGACAGGACAAAAACTTTGACCGTCAAAACCTGCGGGGTATCAACTTACAATCAGCAAACTTAGCAGATGCCAGCTTTATTAGTACCGATCTCAGTGAAGCCAACTTGCAAGATGCCGATTTGTCAAGAGCAAAACTAAAGCAAACACAACTAGATGGCACAGATTTAACAGGTGCAACACTCACCGGAGCCTACATTGAAGATTGGGGCATTACAAATACAACTAAATTGCATGGGGTGAGGTGTGAATATGTCTTCATGCGCTTACCCACCAAACAAGACCCCGACCCACTCCGCAAACCCGATAATAAACAAGAGGTATTTGCAGACGGAGATTTTGCCGACTTTATCAAGCCAATTTTTGATACCCTCGACCTTTACCACAATCAAGGCGTTGACCCCCGCGCCATTGCCATTGCCTTCAAAAACCTTGCCGAAAACCATCCCGAAGCCGAGTTAGAAATTGTGGCAATGGAGAAACGCGGCGATGATAAAATCTTGCTCAGAGCTAAAACCGCCGCAGGTAGTGATAAATCTCAACTGAGTGCAGAATATTTTGATGATTATAATCAACTCAAAGCTTTATCGCAGAGTCAGCAATTATTACTTGTAGAAAAAGATCAGCGCATTATTAGTTTAGAAAATATGGTAGATACTGCTCTCAAGCAGCCGAAATTTTATACACAAGGAGATACAAATATGTCAGATATCAGCGGCATCAGTATTCAAGGTAGCAGTAATGTAAGCGGTATCGCTGGCAATAACTCTATTGCTAATCTAGGAACCATTAGCGGTAACGTGAGTATTGCCCTCAATCAGTTACCTGATGCAACCGATGCCGAGAAACCAGGAATCAAAGAATTATTGTCGCAGTTGCAAGATGCGATTGTACAATCCACATATTTGTCAGAAGAAGACAAAACCGAAGCGCTAGAACAGGTGAAGACTTTGGCAGAAGCGGGTAAAAGTCCTCAAGAATCCACTAAGCAGAAGACGGCGAAAACTGCAATCACCATGTTGAAAGGGATATTTACCGGCTTACCTGCTGTTGCTTCGCTGGTTGAAGCGGGTAATAAATTATTGCCTGCGATTTCTAAACTATTCGGTTTGGGATAATTTAACGTGAGTTAGACAAACCTCTGGCAGCCTTAAATTAAAGCTCAATTCTTTCCCTCTCCGACTCGGCTACGGTGTATACACAAGTCAAATTACCCCCCTTAATCCCCCCTTGTAAAGGGGGGAAAAAAGAAATTTAGTTCCCTCCCCTTTACAAGGGGAGGGTTAGGGTGGGGTAAAAACCAGATTCGTAAAATACTTCAGACTTATCTGTACACCGTAGCCGACTTGGAGACGGACGTTTTTACGTAGTAAAACCAGGGAGAGGTCTTTTTATTCATCTACTTTCTTCATTCTCAGGTAGTTTTGGAATGTAGAGTCGAATTTTTCCAAAATGTCTTTAACTGAAGAAATTCTTTCCCAATTACCAGGCGATGTTTTAAAAGGATTGCGCCAAGGCGATCGCTTCTTAACATCTGTGCGCGAAAACTCCGCACCCACACCACAATTAGTTAAAGAAAATTAACAGTCTTTAGGCGTCCAAGAATAATTAATCAAAGATTGAAATTACCTATTGTGGTAAATTCAATACCATAATTAATTTGTATAGTGCATAAGTCTTATATCAATATTTATGCAAAGGTGTCTTGATTACATGAATCTAATGAACTTTAAAATCCAAGGCTTTTTTACAACGTTAATAATTGGTACTGTGTCAGCATTGACCATTTCAGACGCTATCTCTCAAAAGGTGAACGCCGAACCTGCGCCTTCTTGTAATAATGCAACCATAACAGGTAGCTATGGATTTAAAGCGACTGGGACGATCATAGGATCGCCTATAGCTAGCGTTGGTTTAGTTAAGGTTGATGGAAGGGGAAATTTTCAATCAATAGGTGGTGCTAGCGTTGACGGTACTGTACGTACAAACGAAACAGGCTCAGGAACCTATAGTGTTAAACAAGATTGTACGGTGCAGATAGTAACCTCAGATGGTAGTACTTATAGCGGTGTCATTGTTGATGGTGGCAAGGAAATCGTTTTTATCGCAACCGTTCCAGGTACAGTAGTTGTTGAGACTTGGAAAAAAGTGAACTGATTTACTCCATCTGTCCCAACACTTAGAAATGAATAGACATCTCCAGAAATTAAATATGTATTATCTAGAATCATTGTAGAGACGTAGCAATGCTACGTTTCTACATTTTTTTTCACTGCTATGTCTAATAAATTATTGCCTGCGATTTTTAAGTTATCGTGAGTTCGACGAACCTCTCCCTGCCTTGAACTAAAGTTGAAGTCTGTCTCTCTCAGAGGTTGTTTTAAAAGTGTTTTGTTGTGATTTTAGGCACGTTTAGATCCCCCCTAACCCCTCTTAAAAAGGGGGGAAATGGAATCAAAGTCCCCCTTAAAAAGGGAGATTTAGGGGGATCTAGAACTTTTCGATACCAACAAGAGGACTTTTAAAACATCCTCTCCGACTGCAAACAATAAATCTCCTGCATCACAATATTTCTCATTAGGTAGAACTAAATCTGAATAAAACCAATTATTGCCTCCATTGAGGTTTTGAATTCTAGTAATGGGTGTGCCAGCAGTCAATAGTTCATGTCTTAGGTAAGCTCTACCATTGATTAGCCTTACGCAGTGGTCTAGAGTTGTTTTTATCCATACCTTTAGTAAATTTCTTACAATGCTGGTCAACTCTTTTCCTCCCAATCTTGAATCTGCAACCCATTCACCCGACCAAATTCTTTTGTATTATGCGTAGCCACTATCAAATTATTCGCCATTGCAATAGCTGCAATCTGCACATCATAAGGGCCAATCGGCGTACCACTAGCTGCTAACTCAGCCCGAATTCTCCCTGCTATCCTTGCGGCTTCTGGGTCTAAAGGTAGAATAATAAACTGACTAAAAAAACGTTGCAATATTTCTAAATTTCTCTTTTGTTGGGCACTACGATAAGCACCATAGTACAGTTCTAATTGGGTTATGGTAGAAACTAAAATATCTTCTGGTTGTTGGGATGCCAGTTGAGTTGTTACCGCAGGACTACTATTATTTATTAAGCGGATACAGACATTAGAATCGAGCAGATAAATCAAAATAGCGGCTGCCTAGTTTCGTATTCTCCCTGTTCTGCCCGTTCTAGCGGTTTTCCTACCCAACCACCAATTACCTCTTCAAAAAACCCAGGCATCCAGCCCCGTTGTTCTGGTGTAACTCTTTGAATTGTTACCGTAACTTCAATTTCTGTATCTGGCATTTCTACTGGAATATCTAAATGTAAAATACCATCTTTACCCACATGTGACCGGATTTTTATACTATCCATCGTATTTTTATCCTAATAAAAGAAATAATATCGCATCTACTTTCTTCATTCTCAGGTAGTTTTGGAATGTAGAGTCAAATTTTTCCAAAATGTCTTTAACTGAAGAAATTCTTTCCCAATTACCCGGCGATGTTTTAAAAGGATTGCGCCAAGGCGATCGCATCCTCACATCTGTGCGCGAAAACTCCGCACCAGTACCAACGTTAGTTAAAGAAAGTCAACAGCCTTTAGGCGTTGTAGACTTCGATGTGCTAATCTGCGGTGGCACTTTAGGCATTTTAATTGGTTGCGCTTTGGCGGTGAAGGGGTTGCGGGTGGCGTTGCTGGAACGGGGTATTTTGCGGGGGAGGGAACAAGAATGGAATATTTCTCGCAAAGAATTAGATGTATTTGTGGAATTAAACTTGCTGACTGAGGATGAATTAGCAAGTGCGATCGCCACTCAATATAACCCAGCACGAGTTAGTTTTGCTGGCGGTACAGAAGTTTGGGTAGAGGATGTTTTGAATATCGGCGTAGATCCAGTTTATCTACTCGCTACCTTGAAAACCCGATTTCTCGCCGCCGGGGGAAAGTTGTTAGAAAACACACCCTTTACCGAAGCAGTGGTTCATCCCGACGGGGTGATGGTAAATAACCAATTCAAAACTCGCTTATTAATCGACGCGATGGGACATTTTTCACCCATCACCCAACAAGCACGCCAAGGCAAAAAACCAGATGCTTTATGCTTAGTTGTCGGAAGTTGCGCTCAAGGTTTTCCAGAAAATAACTCAGGCGATTTATTATTATCATTTACATCTTTGCAAAATCAATGCCAGTACTTCTGGGAAGCCTTCCCAGCCAGGGATGGCAGAACCACTTACTTATTTACCTACATGGATGCAGAACCTCAACGTTTGAGTTTAGAAGCTCTATTTGAGGAATATCTGCGTCTGTTACCAGAATATCAGGGAGTGGAGTTAAACAAACTGAAATTTCAACGGGCACTATTTGGTTTCTTTCCCACCTATCGCCAAAGTCCGCTAAAAACCCCTTGGAATCGCATTCTCCCAGCCGGAGATAGCAGTGGTAGTCAATCTCCCTTGAGTTTTGGTGGTTTTGGGGCAATGGTGCGTCACCTCAAGCGTTTAACTTATGGCATTGACGAAGCGCTAGAAACAGAACAATTATCTGCAAAAGCGTTAACACTGCTGCAACCTTATCAGCCAAGTTTGACTGTTACCTGGTTGTTTCAAAGGGCGATGAGTGTTGGTGTAAATCAAAAAATTGCCCCAGAGCAAATTAACCAATTACTCTCAGCAGTATTTCAAGAAATGCAACAGTTGGGTACGCCAGTGTTAAAACCATTTTTACAAGATATAGTGCAATTTTCGGCACTAACGCAAACACTGTTAAAAACTGGTTTATATCATCCTTTATTAGTTGTCAAGATAATTCCGCAAGTAGGTTTGGCAAGTTTGTTAGATTGGATGTTACATTACAGTAATTTAGGTGTATACACTGCCTTGCTTTCGCTAAGTCCAATGCTAGAAAGATGGATTAAGAATCAACCGAACGAACAACAATATTATTGGCATCGTTTGATTGATGCTTGGAAGTATGGTTCTGGCGGTGATTACTCAGATGAAACTTAGAATAATATCGGTGTGAGGATAACATGATAGAACGAAAATCATCAGGAATCAAATACTTTGCAGTGCTGATTGGATTCTTGCGCGATCGCCAAGGTTTTCTAGAGGAAATTCGTCAAGGTACGAGATTACCAAATAAAATCATTTCGCTGCTAGTTTGTAGTTCCTTATTTATCGCTGCTTATGGCGGAATCATTGGTGCATACCATAGCTGGATGCAAGCTTTATCTTCTGCCATTAAACTCCCAGCCCTTTATTTAATCACACTTTTGATTTGTATCCCGACGTTGTTCTTTGCCAACATTATTTTTGGTTCAAAACGGAGTTTTGCCCAGCATTTAGCATTAGTCTTAACTGCGGTTTCAGTCACCAGCGTACTTTTATTTAGCTTTGCTCCAATCACGCTGTTTTTCTTAATTACCACCAATAATTACCAATTTTTAATTTTGTTAAATGTCTTTATCTTTGCCATCACTGGATTTATTGGTATTTCGTCTTTATATCAAGCCACGAGTTTAGTTTTAGAACAAGATAATGAAGGCAGCAAGACACGCCAGAAAATTTTGCAATTTTGGCTATTTCTTTACGCTTTTGTAGGCAGTCAGTTAGGATGGACTCTCAGACCGTTTTTTGGCACACCTGGTTCTGTTTTTGAACTATTTCGCGAAAGAGAGGGTAATTTCTATTTAAGCGTGATTAAATCTCTTAGCTATCTCTTTGGATTCCGTTAATTAATCGTTAGCAATTCCCCAAAATATACAAAATAAAAAAATATGCTGAAAAAGCAAAATCGCGGAATTCAACAATTTGGAGTTTTAGTTAATTTACTGCGCGATCGCCAGTCATTCTTAGAAGAAATTCGTCAGGGAATCAGATTACAAAATAAAATCAGTTCTCTGTTCGTAACTAGTTCTATATTTTTTGCCCTTTATGGAGCAATTATCGGTGCATCCCACAGTTGGGGACAGGCATTATCGGGTGCTATTAAGCTTCCGGTATTCTATTTAATCACACTGATTATTTGTTTCCCAACTTTGTTCTTTTTTAATGTTTTGTTTGGTTCTCGGAGCAGTATTTTACAGCATTTCGTTGTATTACTCACATCTGTGTCAGTGATTAGCGTACTTTTATTTAGCTTGGCACCCGTTACGCTATTTTTTCTTATAACGACACCCGATTCTTATCAATTTTTTAAACTGCTGAATGTGTTCATTTTTGGTATTACAGGTATATTTGGCGTTAAATTCCTGTATGAAGGAATGCAGTTACTTTCTCAACAAGATGAAGTTGGTAAAAAAACCCGCACCACTATTTTAAGATCCTGGTTATTGCTTTACGCCTTTGTTGGTATGCAATTAGGATGGTTTCTCAGACCGTTTTTTGGTGCGCCTGACTCTAAATTTGAATTGTTTCGCGCAGTGAAAGGCAACTTTTATTTGGATATTGTAGCGGCGATTTCCGAAATTTTAGGTTTGCGTTAATCTCAGAAAAAGATAATTAGTCTAGTTTCCAGTGACAACTAATAGTTAATAAAAACCTAACTTGATCAAATTTTCCTCATTCCCAGGCAGCTGCCTGGGAATGCATTCATTGAGTCAGAGACTCAATAAACCTCTTGCACAAATGCAAATTTCAAAGTCCCTCTCCCAAGCTTGGGAGAGGGATTTAGGGTGAGGGCTTTAAATATTCTTGTAATTGTTGAGTACGCAGTTTTGTAGTATCTTCCAAACAACCAAAATAAATGGTAGAGGCAATACTTCCACCCTCATAACTGCTTCTTTCAAACTCACAATTGGTATCTCGAAACTTGATCCATGCTAGTTGTGCCGCAATCAATTTTTGTTTTCTAGGCCTTTCTAATGAAGATATCACTTGTTGATAAACCTGATTCAGTTTTTTATCTGCATTCTGATAAGACAACTTCGTACATTCATTAATTGCTGCTTGAGTTTGAGGATTATTGCAGTTGAGCTTTTGAACTAAGCGCATTTCAGATAAATCAGGCGTTGTGCCTGCTATTGTCATGGCGAGGGGATTTAAACTGCTGAAAGTTAGTATGCTGGACAAAACTAGTAATAATTGACGCATAGCAAAATCTTTGTTCTTAAATAATATAGAAATTTGAGCTTTTTGGTGGTCTCGAACTCAGAATCAGAGTAGAAAGTGGTATGCTCCACAAAGAAGTGTCATGGTTTGCACGAAGCTTTCCCTATTTTGCCTACCAGTAAACTCCAGCGATGGAGTTTTGGTTAAAAGAAGAAGACAGCAACTGCATGAAATCGAAAGAAGATAAGCGATCGCTAGTATATATACTTATTGCATCATCCAGAGCAAGGGATGAAATTTTTATTTAAGCAAATAAAATATATATTTTTGTTAGAAGTATGATCTTTGTGTCTAAAATATTTTTATTATACGCCAAATACCGATAAAACTCTTGCATCGATCGTTAAAATAACTGTATTCTTTATATTGTTGAAAATTGCTTTTCACAAAAGCAATAACAAAGCACAATTTCAGCACATCGCAAAAAACATTGACTGGGCAAATCGATAAATGTCGATATCAAACCAAAATCTATGTATGCTGTTGTTGCTGGCATTATTGAGTAACAGGAGCAACTCTCAAAATGAAAAATTAAATATTTTGTTTATGCGTGTAGTGTAGCAAGGAATTCAAAAATTCTTACTATTCCCTATCTCTTACAGTCCATACCTAATTTGAATAGAGAAGAGTATTGGCTAAATTTTCAATCTTTTCATCTCTTTAATCGGGGCAAGAAATCTATTCTGTGCTGGCTGAGTTTGGGATTTCAAACTTATTTTATCAACGAATCAAGACCAGGAAAATTATGACCTCTTTAGATCCTAATTTTTTTGACATCCCGGACAAAAGCCTAATCATCATCGACCCAGCCGTTGATGACTATAAAAAGCTAAATGGCAACAACTTGGAAGTCATCTTTAAAGACGTAGTAGATCCAGAAGTAATAACAGTAACTTCAAAAGCAGAAAAACTACTGAAAGCTCCACCAAAGGAATTGTTAGCGCCTCCTGGTGATTTCAATCCTACATTACTACTGTTTTTTGCATCTGTGACAGTACTGGTGTCATCTCATTGCGGTTACTGGCTTTGGCAATGGCCAGACTGGCTGTGTTTTGTTTCTAACACTATTGCTTTGCATTGTGCTGGAACAGTAATTCATGATGCTTGTCACCAATCTGCTCACCGCAATCGAGTCATTAATGCCATACTAGGTCATGGTAGCGCCCTGATGCTAGGGTTCGTTTTTCCAGTGTTTACACGAGTACATTTGCAGCATCACGCTCATGTTAACCATCCCAAAAATGACCCAGATCATTTTGTTTCTACGGGTGGCCCGCTGTGGATGATTGCATTTCGATTCTTGTCCCATGAGGTGTTTTTCTTTCGACGGCGACTGTGGCGCAAATATGAGCTATGGGAATGGTTAATTAGCCGCTTAATTGTTGTTGCAATTTTTTATATCTCAGTTCAATATCATTTTTTAATGTACGTTCTCAATTTTTGGGTTGTACCTTCTGGTATAGTGGGATTAATACTGGGCTTATTTTTTGATTATTTGCCTCATCGTCCCTTTGTTGAACGCGATCGCTGGAAAAATGCTCGTGTATACCCTAGCCCAATTCTTAACATCCTGATTTTAGGTCAGAACTACCATTTAATTCATCATTTATGGACTTGTATTCCCTGGTACAAGTATCAGTCTACATACTATCTGATGAAGCCTTTGTTAGATGAAAAAGGCTGTTATCAAACTTCGGGGTTGCTACAAAAGAAAGACTTTCTAGAGTTTATTTACGACATCTTTGTAGGAATTCGCTTTTCTCATCAAAAAACTAAAAATCAAGATGAATTACAAAGTCTTAAATAAGCATTAACTCGTGAATTAGTCATTAGTTATATCATGTCCGCCGAATTACCCATAATAAAATAACCCCACCCCCAACCCCTCCCCGCCTGCGGGGAGGGGAGACAAAGCACAGCTTTGGCGGGGTGGGGTTCTTCGGGTTTAATAAGCAATCAAGCGGACATGATATTATTGGTCAATAACCAATATCTCGTTCCCAGTCTCCGACTGGGAACGAGGAAAAAGGCTTTTCACCCAGTCCCCAGTCCCCAGTTCCCAGTCCCCAGTCCCCAGTCCCCAGTCCCCAGTCACTTGCTATATAACTATTTTATTTTTTGTAAATCAAAAAAACTGAACCAATTGGCCCAAGGTTTTCTACATAAGTTTTCTGGTTGTAATACAATCCTGGAGACATACCTCCATCAAATAAAATCCCTTCTTGAATCTTACCTAAACAGTTATTGCTAGCAATACCTTCTAAGACATTATCAAACATATCTGGCAGTAATTCTTGATTAAGTTGCGATAATTCAATCTGAGAATTAGCTTTCAAGTCATTAACTAATAAGATTACATAGCCTTGATTCGTGATCGCTGCCAAAGAGCGATTAGTTGCATTTTTACAAGCAAATTCTCCCAAATCTTGACAAATATCTTTAAATTTACCCTGACGATAGAATCTGCCATTACCGCCCACTAAATTGTAATTGAGAATATCGTTCGTTCTTCTGCCAGCTTGAATAGTAGCCTGTCGCTGCTGGGGTGTACCTCCTGATATTCCAAAGGAAGAACGTTTATTTTTAAATGCTCCTGAATACTCTACGCCACGAGAAATATTTAAGCCTTGGGGTTTATCATCAGTATCTATATAGTCGGCATTAATTGCGGCAATGGGTAGCTGTCCGTTTAACTTGGCATTTTCATCAGCGATAAGTTCACGAAACTGTTTTGCTACATATTCTTTACGCAGTTTACCTCTACTATCTTTGGCGTAAAGTTTATGAGATAGACCAACATTAACTTTGAAATCTAATTCTGCTGATTTGGGATTAAAAATAATTACATTGTTAATACCTTTAGGATTTTTTTTACCTTGATTATTGGTTTTAAAAAAATCAATACTGAACTTGGCATCTTTGCCAGGGCAACTTTTAGACGCTTTTGGGACTAAATTTGCTTCCATCTTTTGACAACCTGATAATAAGCTTGCACTGATTATCAAAATAAATAACAAAAATAATTTTTTTGTAAACATAATAATACAAAAAAAACCGCTACAGAATTACTATAGCGGGGAATAATTTAAAATTTCAGTCTGGAGTCAATCTCAGAACTAAAACTTAAGAGAACCATTCTAAGACAGCTTCTTCTTTGGTGTTGGTATTCCGAGATGGTGTCTCACGATTAAATTTCATCTGAATTGAGCGGGTTTGCTCGCCATCAGCAGCTACAGCCAAAATTGGGTAGTCAATTAAACCATCTTGGAAGGACATCTGGAAGCGGAATGTTCCATCTGGATTCAGCTTAATTGGACGGCCACCAATAGTTACAGTAGCATCGGGTTCGGTTGCACCGTAGACTATCAACTCAGCATCGGCAATTAACCAGAACTTGCGCGGACGCACTGGTACGGCGGAAGCCGAGAAGCCAACACCTGACATTCCTGCACCGGAAGCGGTTAAACCAGACACGGTAGGAGTTGCCCACAGACCCACACCTGATGGGAAAATGTAAGAGCTAATAGCTTGTTCGGGACGCGCTGCACCTTGCTGGGAGCCGAAGATAGAACCAGCAACCCGTTGTGCTTCGGCAGATTCCGCTAAACCAAATATTTCGTCGTAGATGGGGTTGCCGTTACCATTTACAACAACATTGCCATTGGCGGTAGCTGCAACTTTCTTGGCAGGAGGAACTAGTTCGTACTGAGTTTTGCCACGTAAATCTTCTTCAAAATTTACAGTCACGAAGACATCCTCAATCCAGTCAGAAGGATAGACAGGAGGAATGTGTACTTTACTAGAACGAGCTAGTACTAACCAGCGACCATCAGCAGCACGATAGCCGATATCGATCGTATAATCGCGATCGCTAACTGGAACTGGTAAATACCATTCTCTAGCTAGTTCATCAGCAGGATATTCTTGAATGCTATGTGGGCTTTGGTATTCGATATCGATGTCGGTGACATCATAAATCCGTAGTGCCAGTTGTTGTCCGCCTTGCCGACGCAGTTCCTCTTTGTGTTCATTGGGAACATCCCAGTAAGTGTAAGCCCATTGAGGATCGCGCGGTAAAAGTACAATCCGGCTTTCACCATAGCCAGAAGGCAAATCTGCCAGTCCTTCATCAACATCAGCTAAAGATCCACCAGTACGATCTTCCTGACCTAATTCAAACTTTGCAGCTTCCACGGTTTCTTGTGCCTCCAATGAACGAGATGGACTGAGTAAGTTTTTGCTACGCTGGACTTCTTGTATTGATGTCAGCAGTTGTGATTTACGCATTCGGCTATAGCGAGAGATGCTATATTCGCTAGCAACTTTGCGTAGTTGGCGTAAGGTCATCTCCTCTAGTGGCGGGCGTTCTTTTGCCATTTATTTGGCCTCCAGTAGTTTAAGCGGTAAATGATTTCCCCTGGTTAAAGAATGCTATGTAAAATCTCATCCATTCCAGATGAATTTCTTATTCCTGACTCCTGGTTTTGCCCAGTTTTTAAGTTTTTTAATCTGTTTTTAAATTGAGCCAACATCCTTTCAATTCCTTATGATGCCAAAATCAGCATTTCTTTGGGATCGGAGGATTTCTATTTGTTAAGTCTATATTAACCACTAAGCATATCTAGGGATCAAGGGGTCAGAAGTAGGTTTTTTGGCTGTTTCACGAATTTATCAGCCCTTCTGGGATCTTATTGTCATGAAAACATGACAATAATGGCACTTTACGTGTTTAGCAATAGATAAAATGTCAACTTTTCATGACATTGCTTTCTGGGTTAGCCAAAAATCCCAATTCTTGAAGAAGAATTCAGAAGTCAGAATTTAGGAGCAAAGCCAAAGACGCTGCCCTATCAACTCTTTCGTTCAAAATTCATTCTGATTTCTGGCGACTGACGCCTTTATTCAGTTTCGTTAAGCGATCGCCTTTTTCACCCACTCTTCATGTGAAATTAAGTCCCAAGATAGTGTGTAGCCCACCATAGAAGAACTTAAGCTTGGCATATAAGTTTAGGGTTTAAGGAAATAGTTATGAATAAGGAAACAGTTCCTAGTCAAGCTGAAAAGTCTAATCCAGAAGGCGATCCATCAGAATTAAGTCCAGAGGTACTAGACAAAATCAAACACCCTGCAAGAATAGATGATGTTATTCGAGAGCAATCACCACAAGAACGTAGAAGTAACCCAGCTTTAGTACCAGAAATGATTGACGATCCATCTGATAATGATTGATTGGGTTTGCAAAACAGTAATCGATAAGTTCAGATGCCCGACTTTTGAGAGAAGTCGGGAATCTTTTATTCATAAACCATTCATGCCTCAACCGCCTCAACTTGATTTAGGTATTTCAAAGGATCTCATTGAATCTCATCAACTGTGACTCTCTGCATTTGAATATTTCGGCGTAGTGGTATCAGGATAGTAAATTACCTGATTCCATATCTGCTAGCTAGCCGAATAATACAACATTTTCAAATGAGGAGGTAAATCTATCTCTTGAAATTGTTCAGCCGGAGAAGTAGGTAAACCACTTAGTTCAAATAAATCTCTTATTTTCCGAGATAGCATTTGAATTAGAGTACCATTTTTTGTCAACTCATATATATCATCCTTGTCTAGAACAACTATCATTTTATTTGTTTTGGCATGAAAAAGTATTTGGCGAAGTCTACAATCACTAACTTTTCTTGTCCTTGGATCACCTTTTTTAGGAAAACCTGTTGCTCCATTAAGTGTAATAAAAATACCAAGACCTGCACTTTTTAAATTTAAATCCATGATGCTGCACAGTCGAGCAAATTGCTTATCTGGCACAGATGCTTTTGTTGCTTTCGCCTCGATAACTATATCTCTCTGATTCCACTCAAGATATAAAGTTTTACAGACATTTTGCCAAAAAATATCATCACCAGTAACTAACAAATCATATTGAGGCCCTGCCGACTGAAAACTTTTAATGCTTTGAACCCCTTTTAGTCCTTTAAATACTAGAAGTACAATCTGTTCTAGCAGCTTACCAGCTTCTTGTGTTTCTTGGAGTGTGGGTTTTTTTAATTGAGTAAATATCTTAAGGTCATCCAAATATTCAGAAAGTTTAACATCTGTTTTATACAGATAAGAAGCTAACTTATTTAATGCTGGATTTCCTAATTCCAGCAAATCCATAGCATTAATTATAGATTCTACAAGTTCGTCTTGAGTTGGCATAATTTAATCAAACAAATTCAATTGATTGCTTAGATGTCGCCATCAGATCAAACGATAGCTCATTATAATTTTCTACAATACTTTCACAATGCGGACAAATCCAAGGTAAATCAGGAAACCCTATACCGTAAGGAATTGCACCCGCAGGAACATCTGGCTCACAATTATGATATATAAGAAGCTTCATTTCACAGACTCCTTCTGCTTCAAGGTCTGCTAAGAGTGCCAAAGCATTAGAGTATTCTATACCCAACCGTACAGCAAGTTGATGCGGCATTGCTGTTGTCGATGCCGTCAGAAAATGCTTGCTCAGTTCAGCCTTCTGTTTTTCAGATAAGAAGTCCAAATGACCCTTGTGGATGAAGCTAGTCATGACCTTAGCCTTAAAATCCAAGTTCTTTTAGCAGAAACTCAAGAACACGAGTACTACCACCATAATACCCTGAATAGCACTTGAGGTGTTGAAGAGAATCTTGAGTTTTAGAGTTAGGCTTGAGTCCAAAATAGCAATGTGCTTTGATAATCTGTTTTAATTTAACTTCTGTTAATATCTCTGTTTCTATTTCATTAGCTATTAATATTCCTGTTTTTATTTCATTCGGTATTAATTCCCTGTCTAATTCAAATTCATAAGATTTAGTACCCCAATCTTTGATTAAGGTAAATAAAATCGCATCTTCAGCATTACTTATTTTTTCTTGCTCACCGGACAAACCAAGTATATTTAGAACAGAATGAGCTAATTTTTGCGATAGAGCTTGTAATCCTCTAACATCAATTTCTTGAATTCCAGAACTATGAGCATTTATAAAAAGTCCAGAAGCTTCGGCTCGAATCCTCAAATGTTTCCATTTATAGCAAACACCATTTATTGATTTATTGAGGTATTTATCCCACATATCATGCAGAACAAGCTGATGGAGATTGGGATGTGTCCACTGAGCTTGGCAATGATTAGCTAATTCATCAAAAAATCCAGGAATATGATTCCAGAAAGGGAATTGAGTACGTTGTTCTATGTGTTCATCGGCTGTTGAACTATAGGTAAATCCATCCCAGGATAAAGCTAAGTAATCTTTGTCTACCTCAGCAATTACAGACCAGCGAATATACCGTTCATCTAATTGGCTAGCAGTTCCAGACCCTCGACGCACATAATCGACAATTCTATAAGTTCGGATATACCATTTTTTCTTGGGTTGATTCGGTTCGTAAATTGGCCCGTACCAACCATCCTGACCAAATTCTTGTAACAAAGATGCAGAAGAGTTTAAATTAGGTGTACGAACGCACATACCTAGTTTCAAGCTCAACCATCTTCTTGACTGTTTGACATAAGCAAGTAATATCTCATCTGAAGTAAGTTTACCTTTTTCAAGTCCATTCGCTATATCTACTGCTAATTCAGCTTTTTTAAGCCGACTTGTCTGTGATGAAATAATTCCAAGGGTTTCAACAGTAAATTCCGGGCTAGATAGAACTTTTACACAGAATTCCTGACCTGGAGGAAAGCCATGATCAACAAAAGCGTTAACACTCATAAACTATTGCTCAAAATTTTGATCGATTCATTTGAAAGGTTGTTAAAAAAAGAGCATAGCAAAAAGTATCTACGCTTAAGCAATTTCTAGTATGGACGGCAAAACGGCCGCCCTTCAAAAAATAGAACTAACCCAAGACTGACTTTAACTCACTTTGCACTTGTGCCAACGCCTCTGCCAATTTTCTCGCATCTCTACCGCCTGCTTGCGCCGAGTTCGGTCTTCCATCGCCACTGCAAGTTTTAGCGATCGCATCCCCAAGTTTACCGAGTGTATAACTGCAAAATTATACCTTTCAGGACTTTTAAAATATCCTCTAATAGCACAGCCTAAGTATCAAATTTAACTTGATTAATTAATGGATAAAATTATCTGATAACTTTGCATAAACCTAAGCTTTATTCATAGATATTTTGTAAGTGTGTTCGCATATACATTTGCCTCCTGAATAATGGAAGGCTAAATCATCATTGTCATCTATACTAAGTTAGATTCTGGAAAGTTAAAGTTTATAACCAGGGTCGTATATACAGGAGCGATTATAAAGTCATTTAATCAAATATTACTGACTGTGTTAAAGATAATATCTATACCAGCAAAGTTTCCAAATCTCAAAACGAACAAAACTAACGTCTGGTGAAAAATTATTAATCGAAATAAATTCAGGAATTAGACAAAATCATGAAATAACATAGACGCACTGCAAATGCGTCTTATTGGCGCAGCCTCCCCTCGAAAATACAAGCAGCTTGCCACAAAGTTCTTGCGTAAGTCCTGATATTGTGAAACCATAAATTGTAACTTGCTGATACAACTAACTAATTTGTCTCTAGCCTCACTCCAGAAAAATTACTGGTAGTACTAACAATCATGACGCGATCGCCAAATTCAGAAAACAATCAGGAACCATCTAACCGTCGTCTGTGGCTCCTGCTTTTAGGACGTACCAGTTTGGCTCTAGGTGGGGTTTTACTAATTGGAATTATAGTTGGTGCTTGGTGGGCTAGAAACTATGTATATAAAGATTTAGCACCGTTAGTACAGCAAAATCTTGAGCAATTACTGGGGCGTCCAGTAAAAGTTGGGAACGTTGAACGTTTTTCGCTTTCTAGTCTGAGATTTAGCTCTCTATCGATACCAGCCACTCCCACCGATGCAGATCGGGTGGTAGCAAAAGCTTTGGATGTGCAGTTCTCGCCATTGCAACTTCTTCTTAGCCGAAAATTAGCATTAAATGTCACCTTAGTTCAACCCAATGTCTACATTCAACAAGATAAAGATGGTCGTTGGGTGACAGCCCAAGTTAAGGCTGGAGAGGGACAAGGTTTTATTCAAACTGAGTTGCAGTCACTTCAAATTCAAGATGGCAATGTAGAGTTAATGCCATTCACTGCACTGACTAAACCCAACGGCTCAGTCATATTAGATCGAGTTGGTGGTATTGCCCGATTTTCCGATCGAAATCAAAGGATCGGTTATGACTTCAATACTCAATTCACTAGGGGAGGCGCTGCTAAAATTGTTGGCGAAACCCAAGTAAAAGCTCAACAAACTAACCTGCAACTTTCAGCCCAAAATTTACAAGCATCCGATATCACTCGATTAATTCAGTTACCCATCGCTCTGCAAGCAGGGTATTTAAATGCTGACTTAGGAGTTCAGATTCCACCCAAACTTTCAGACATCGCAATTACGGGAACAGCTACAGCTAATCAAATCACCGCTAAAATTCAAAATATTCCTCAGCCGGTTTCTAATTTTAATGGGAAATTTCTATTTCAAGGTCAGACAGTTACTTTAGATAATCTGAGTACGAACTTTGGCAAAGTTCCGATTGTGGCTAATGGAACAATTAATACTCAAACAGGTTTTAATGTCTCTGCTCTGATAAAACCTGTTACTGCGAAAAATATCTTAGATACATTGAAAGTAAATTCGTCAGTTCCAGCTAGTGGCGAAATTCAGGCAAAAATTCAGGTAGGCGGCGCACTTGAGCAACCAGTAGTCAGCGGTACAGTAAGTAATACCAAACCGATTCAAGTTGACCGCATTCAATTTAATACCATCAACACTGATTTTCGCTTGAATGCATCTAAAACTGCATCTCAACTTACTGTCTCCAATCTGAAAATAGTCCCCGCCGCTGGTGGTGAAATTACCGGAGGCGGTCAAGCTAATTTGGGAGCTAAAGATGGAGTAATATTTAATGCTCAAGCTGATGGAATATCAGGAGATATACTAGCACGCAGCTATGGTGTTACTCTACCGATCGCAGTGGGGAATGTTTCCGCAAAAGCTCAAATTTCTGGCTCACTTCGCAAACAGCCTTTAAAACTTGATGTTTCCAATGTTCAGATAACGCCGCCAGCCGGAGGACAAATCACCGCCAATGGTCAAATTCAACTTGCTCCTCAAGGTGAAGTAGGCGTAGATATTCAAGCTCAAGGTATCCCAGGAAATGCGATCGCTCAAGGTTACGGCATTTCAACTCCGATTAATGTTGGTGGTATATCTGCGAACGCTAAAATTTCTGGTTCTTTGGGTACACCGTTAAATGTCAACGTTTCTCGCGTTCAAGCAAATCCAGATGTGGGAGGGCAAGTCACAGCTAGCGGACGAGTTCAGCTTGCACCCCAAGGTAGGGTGGCATTGAATGTGCAAGCAAAAAATATACCAGGGGATGCGATCGCCAAAGCCTACAATTCCTCACCCTCGATTACCATTGGGAATGTCTCGGCAAATGCCGATATTTCCGGCACTCTGAGCAATCTGCAAACAGTCGCGCGGGTGCAAGCGCCTAGTGCCACCTATCCCACTAGCGGACGAGTTGTTGTTACCAAACAAGGAGAGAATATCGTCTTTCCCGATGCGGTTGTGAACGTGGCAGGTGGGACAATCACAGCTCAAGGTCAACTTGCACAACAACGCTGGCAAGGATCTGTCAAAACTTCTCAAATTCAACTCAACCGTTTCTCACCACAACTGCGAGGACGGCTGAATAGCAATATACAGGTAGCAGGCACAACCCAATCTTTCCAACTTGCAGATATTCGCGCCGCCGGACAAATCAGCCTTCCCCAAGGAGTAGCGCAGCTGGCGAAACCGCTAACTGCAAGATTTCAGTGGAATGGACAGCAGATTATCGTTGAAAACGCAAGTACCGCAGGATTTACTGCTAATGGTGCAATCGCGATTCAGTCTCCCCCAACTGGCGCACCCCAAATTGCTGGATTTGATTTAAATGTACTGGCGCAGAATTTCAACCTCCAAAATACTGGCTTTAAAGTTCCTGGGGACGTAGCAATAGCAGGACGACTTGATTTTAATGGCAAAGTTACAGGTACTCCAGATGTACCCCAAGCTAATGGGAATATCCGGCTGCGGAATTTCAATGTGAGTAACTTGGCGTTTGACCGACTTTTAACTGGAAACGTGAATTTTCAAGGCGGACAAGGAGGAAGTCTGCGATTAGCTGGAAAACAAGATCGGATTGCGCTTAACTTAGGCGCAGATTATCGTCCCACTTCATTTTTAGTTAAACGCGATGAAGCAGTTACTACGGGTAGAACTGAGGGAGATAACTTGATAATCAACGCCCAACAGTTTCCCATTGCTCTGGTTGGCGGCTTTTTACCTAACAATCAATTGAAACCTTTGGGGGGGCAATTATCGGGTAATTTAGTTGTTAATTTAAATAATTATGCCATTGCGGGAGATGTGGCGATCGCAGGGCCTCGCGTTGCCAGAGTTGCAGCCGATGAATTTCGCGGCAACATCAATTATGCTGATGGTACAGCTAGCTTGGCTAATGGTCTATTGCGGATTGGCGATAGCAACATTGCTCTCAGTGGTAATGTGCAAGCAGGGAATGACCCACAATTTCAATTCCAAGCTAATTTTGCCGAAGCCAATATCCAGAGACTTTTACAAGCGTTTAATATCTTCGACTTTCAAGACCTTAGTACTGGGTTGCAGCCTCCGACGTTAGCTGGAGCAGAAGCATTGGAAACTGAGCCTGTCACCTTGCCGAATGCAGACTTGAAAACACAGTTAGCATATTTCTCGAATATTACAACAGCGATCGCCAAAGAACAGCAAGTAGAGAAAAAACAAACCGCATCTTTACCCAGCCTTGCAGAATTAACAGGTGCTTTAAGCGGAGCAATTACAGCCAATGGCTCGTTAAAATCTGGGTTGAATGTCGGCTTTAATTTTCAAGGTGCTAACTGGCAATGGGGTAATTATTCCATCAATCCAGTCGTTGCTCAAGGTACTTTCGCCGATGGTATCGTCACCCTTTCACCCTTGAGTGTGGGGATAAATCAAGGACTAGTGGCGTTTTCAGGACAGTTAGGAACTGAGCAAGTATCTGGAAAGTTGAATGTAGCCAGTCTGCCTCTATCACTTTTAGAGCCTTTTATCGAAAAATACCCCGTAGATATCACTGGTAATGTAAATGCTGATGCCACTTTAGCAGGTAGTTTGCAAGACCCCAGAGTTCAAGGGAAAGTGGCGCTAGCGAATGCGACCCTTAACAAGCAACCCGTGCGAACAGGAGAGGTGAACTTTGATTACAACAAAGCTCGCTTGAATTTTGATAGTACCTTACTAGTAACAGGAACCCAGCCAGTTGCAATTACAGGTAGCGTACCTGCTCCTTTGCCTTTTGCCAAAGTGCAACCTGATAGCAATCAAATCAACATCGACGCCAATGTGCAAAATGAAGGATTGGCACTGTTAAATTTGTTGACCAACAATCAAGTCGCTTGGGTAGACGGTCAAGGAAAAGTAGATTTAAATGTTCAAGGTACTTTAACCGAACCAATTATCAACGGCAACGCCACATTTAATAATGCAACTTTTAGCGCTCAAGCCTTATCCGATCCTCTCACGAATGTCACAGGAACAGCACTATTTAATGGTAGTACGGTAAGCGTTGAAAATATCCAAGGTAATTACAATCAAGGGCAAGTAACTGCATCAGGTATCTTGCCAATTTTTGATGCTCAACAAGCCGCAGCTAATCCCCTGACAGTATCAATAGCAGACAAACTCAATTTTAAGCTTGCAGGACTGTATGAAGGTGGTGTTGGTGGCGATGTCGTGGTTCGCGGCACAGCGTTAAAACCTGTAATTGGTGGAGAGATTCAACTGAGTGATGGTCAGGTAATTATTGGCAACTCGCCTACTACGGCTAAAAAATCAGCAGCTACAGCAGAGTCTAATACTAAGGTGATAAATCTAGATAGACAACAGGCTAACCCTAACGTCATACCGACAGCAGAGAATAACGCTAACTCAGTAGCTACAGTGGATGGAAGCACTAACTCAGTGGCGACAACAGACGCAAGCACTAACGCCGCAACTCCACCCAACTTACCTGTAACGTTTGCAGATTTAAAGTTGATTTTAGGCAAAGATATTCGGGTTACAACTCAGTCCCTACTCAGCTTTGTACCAGGAGGAGCGGCATTAAGTCAGCCCCTATTGAGATTTGACGCAACAGGCGACTTGACCATTAATGGTACATTAGCCAAACCGCTTCCTGAAGGAGTCATTCGTTTGACAGGAGGACGACTGAGCTTATTTTCTACTGAGTTCACCTTGGCGCGGGGCTATGAACAAACTGCGCGGTTTACTCCAAGTCAAGGACTTGACCCGACTTTGGATGTCCGACTGACGGCAATTGTACCGGAAGCATCAGCAAGGAACACTCAAACTTTAGAATCACCATTGTCTTCTGAAGTCAGCGATGTTTCTGTAAACAACTTTGGGACTTTACGTAGCGTTACCGTTCAAGCGAGGGTGAACGGGCCAGCTAGCAAATTGGGTGACAATCTAGAATTGACGAGCGAACCTAGCCGTAGCAAAGGAGAAATAGTTGCTTTGCTGGGTGGCTCAATTCTGGGTTCTTTCGGTCAGGCAGATGCAGGCCAAGGGCTGACAAATTTCGCTAGTTCTACCATTTTAGGTAGTTTACAAGGAACTATCACTGCGATCGGACAAGCTGTTGGTTTCAGTGAATTTCGGATATTTCCGACTCCATCGATTAATAATGATGAATCAAAAACATCAAGAGCTTCAATTCTTAATTTATCAGCGGAAGGTGTGTTTGATATTAATAAAAATTTCTCTGCCTCTTTATCACGCGCTCTTTCTAGCGATGAATCTTTCCGTTTCAATGTCCTCTATCGAGTCAATGACGAAATTCTGATGCGAGGCTCAACTGATGTAGGGGATGAAAATCAACTCCAAGTTGAGTATGAAACCCGATTTTAGATTGCTGTATTAGCATTGTTAGAGGTTGTTTGAAAAGTATTCGGCTGTGACTTTAAGTACATTCAGATCCCCCCTAACCCCCCTTAAAAAAGGGGGAATAAGAATCAAAGTCCCCCTTTTGAAGGGGGATTTAGGGGGATCAAAACTGATTTGATACAACATCTTTAAGGACTTTTCAAACATCCTCTTAGGCGAAACAATCGCATTGCTGGCCAATAAACTAACTAATTACCTGGACAGGATATCACTCAATACTGTTTGGTCAAGGCAAGAGACGCGATGAATCGCCGTCTCTACAATAATCAGTCCTTTGTAGAGACGGCGATTTATCGCGTCTTTGACGAGCAATAATTTTCATCAAAAAACCTTAACCGAACCGTATTGGGATATCACTGATGATTAAGTTGTTGGTTTGGATCTTCTTGATTTGTTACCACAGGTGATGCTGCTGTCTCCACACTTTTTTCTTGGGCTTGTATTTCCAGTAGTTGAGGAATTGTCACAAATCTATAGCCTTGGGCTTTTAAACCTGCGATCATTTCTGGTAAAGCCTTGACAGATTTAGAACGGTTGCCGCCTCCATCGTGCAGCAGGACAATTGCACCGGGTTTTGCATATTTCAGCACATTTTTGACCAGCCCTGGAACTTGAGGCGAATGACGTTCAGCATCTCCCGATTGTTCTGACCACATCATGACAGCGTATTTCTCGTTTTTGGCATATTCGGCTAGCCCATTGTTCAGAAAACCCCCAGGAGGACGAAATAGAGTAGTTTTCTCTCCAGTAGTCTTGTAGATGATTTCTGCTGTACGATCGATTTCACTAGCCGCAGTAGCTAAATCCATGTGGCGATACCAATGATGCCATGTGTGATTACCAATTATGTGACCATCAGCAGCCACTTGCTTGGCAACTTGAGGAAAATATTTCACCATTTCCCCGATCATGAAGAATGTGGCTTTGATATCATTTTTCTTCAAGATTTCTAAAATCTGTGCTGTATTTTTGGGACTGGGGCCATCATCAAAAGTTAGGGCAATAACTTTCTCATTCGGTTTTAGTTTCCCTTGATAAACGATTGCTCCCTGAAATGCCTTTGGCACTTCATTCATCTGCTCTGTGACTGGATTTATGTTCTGTGCATCTGCACTCATCAGCTTGTTATGACTCGCTTTAGCATTCTCGCTTTTTGGCTTGAGAATTCCCAACAAATGCTCAAATCCGCTTGTGGTTAAAAGCAAGCTGATACCTAAACTACTAGCACCAGTAACCAATATAACAATTATTATTTTCAGTAATAAAGATAATTTACGACTAGACACATTAAATCTCCTCAAATATTAGTTATTGGGGATTGGTTTCTCCCTGATGTTCCCATACCTTATATCATGCCCGCGTGATTACTTATTAAATTGGAATTACCCGGACTTGATATTATTCCTAGCCTGTTGTAATTAATATATCTACTGCTGAAAGAAAAAAGAAAACAATAAAATACCTTGAAACATTCCAGCTAAAGGATGTCTCAATTTAGTCAGTACTAATTTGCCACCCAGATACCCTGAATCAAATAACACTCAGTAAATCGATCTGACCAGTAGAGCCAGCAATGATAGCAGTATAACCGTAACCTGGAGAAATGCTAGGTAATCGTTATATCATGTGCGGATAATCGCTTACGATCAAAGTAGTGAGTGCGAAGATGAGTAATATCATGTCCGGTTAATTAGTTATAATTCCCGTAATCTATGCAGAAACGGGAAAATTCCTCTTTCCCCTAGCTAAGAAGCCCCCAGCAAGAACTGCGGGATTAATGATAAGTCTTTACCGGACACGATATTAGTTAGGGGCGCATAGCTAGCTGTAAGCCCATACTTCACGCAATTGAAAACATGTATAGCAAGGGACTGGGGACTAGGGACTGGGGACTGGGTGAAAAGCCTTTTTGTGTCTAAATTTTATCATCTGTTAATGTCCTAACCATTTTGGCTGTTGCCATATAATTCAGTAGCGCCGAAAGTCAATACTGCGATACTACGAACAGTGTTGTTTATTGATTGATGTATGCTAATTACTTGTGGCTTGCCAGTGCTATGGCAACAATGAAGAGATGTTGGCTAGATGTCAAATCGAAGCGCAAATTTGCTTGGACTTTTAATTGAAGCGAGAACGTTGTTGACGACGTTGTTTGTGCCTAGCAATTGCTTTACGCTTCTCTTTTTCTATCGGCGTCTCAAAGTGACGCTTTTTTCTCATATCTTGGAAAATTCCTGCTTTAGAAACTTCCCGTTTAAATCTTCTCAAGGCTGATTCAATACCTTCATTTTCTCCTAAAACTACTTGTGTCATTCTCATTCCTCCTTAATATGGATGAATAGTTCAAGACTAGATACCAAATAAAATATTCCAGCAGAATGGAGCCTTTGGCTTTATCTGCTGGAGACTCTAAATGTGAAATTTTCAGGAATCGACTTAGTAGCGATTGTTGTTGCGGCGGGCATTATTACCGCCACCCCAGCTACCGCGAGAGGAGTTGCTTCTTTCCTCACGAGGTTTAGCTTTGTTCACTTTCAAATCACGTCCCATCCACTCAGCGCCATCAAGTGCATCAATGGCAGCTTGTTCTTGTGTGTCTGATTCCATTTCCACAAAAGCGAACCCACGCGGCCGGCCTGTTTCCCGATCTGTGGGGAGTTGAACACGGTTTACTGTTCCGTATTCTGCAAAAGCCTGCTTTAGGTCATCTTCTGTAACCTGATAGGACAGGTTTCCGACGTAAATTGACATAGAAATCTCCGAATTCAGGGAGTGTAGAGAGTTAAATTCGGAGAGACGGTTTTTAGAAATCAAAACGAGTTACTCAACCGAAAATAATCTTTATGTCCATGAGTGTAGCACAGCATTCAGCCTTTGAATATTGTCTGATAGTGAATTTTATTCACAAATCAAACCTTTAAAGACGGTTTGCAGACTTTCTAAAGACTGGCTTTTTTTGCTTGTACTATATCAAGTTACACTTTTAATCGGAAATCGTAATTAACTCGCGATCGCCCAGATATTTAGTGTTTTCAAAATTAAGCTGTGGACTAAGAGCTAAAGATTATTATTCGTAATCAGATTAATCATACCACGATCGACTGTTTTAAAAGCAAATTAAAGCAAATTAAAAAATATTCATCATCCAGTATCCCGTTAGCTATGGTCAAATTGCGCTAAGATCCCTTCTGCTTTTTTACATAGTAGTTCGTGATATTCACCATTACTAGCTAGCAAACCTCCCCATTGATTGATATCACCAGTGTTATACTGCAATGGAGTGCCGTCGAAGTGGGTAAATTTACCACCGGCTTCTGTTAAAATCAATTCTGGAGCGGCGATATCCCAGTCTTTGGGCGCAGACTTGCCGGAAAGGGAAATGTAGATATCTGCTTGTTGCTCAACAATGGTGGCGATTTTGCAGCCTACACTACCCACAGATTTCTGATTTTGACAGGGTAAATTTTGTAGCAGATGATCTAACCGTTGGTTGCGGTGAGAGCGACTAACGACTAAGGTTAAATCCTCAATTCCTTTACCTGAAGACACTTGTAAAGGAACAGATTCGTTGCGGGTTTCCACAAATGTACCCCCGCCTTTGGTAGCGTAATATAACTTATGAGCCTCTGGTACTGCCACCACTGCCAACACTGGGCGTGTTACCTTGACTAAAGCAATGTGAACTGCATAGTCGCCAGTTTTTTTGATAAAATCTCGCGTGCCATCCAAAGGGTCAATTATCCATACCCAAGGGGCAGAAGCCTGTATACCACTACTTGACGATTGATAAGTTTCTTCGCTGATGTAAGCAAAATCTTCGTTACCCAAAGTTGCTTGTAGCCTCTGCAAAATGTATTGACTTACAGCTACATCGGCAACAGTGACAGGCTCATTCTGCTTATATTGGATTTCTAAATCAGGGTGTTTTGCAGTACCGTGGTAATACGATCGCAGTATATCTGCTGCGCCCCAACCTACCTCACGAGCGATCGCTAATATTTCTTGTAAATCTTTCATTAATTTGGCCTATCTAAAAATATGCATAACGTGATTAGGGGCGCACAGCGATACTTAGTTTAACTAATTACAAATTACGAATTACGAATTACGAATTACGAATTATCTTAAATCCATCCAGCGCCGAGTACCAAAAAATTTACAGGAATCAGCTGCAATATTAGCTGCCAGTGCCAGTGCATCAGTGAAGCTTTGGCTTAAAATGTAATGACAAAAAGCACCGTGGAAAATATCTCCAGCCCCTAACGTATCAACCGCTTGAATCTGCGGCACATCTACGATACCAGTTTTAGTGCCACTCAAGTATTCAATTGGTTCTTGCCCGTGGGTAATGGCGATGTGAGGAATGTCAAATCTACTGAGATAGCTAAAAACGTCTTCTCCAGTCTGGCAGTTGGGGGGATAAAAATTAGCTGAACAGATAGCATAATCCACAAACGGTAGAATTTGCTCAAATCCAGGCTTCCAACTACCACCATCGATCGCTACTGGGATATTATTGGCTTTAGCCATTTGAGCTATGGAATCACCAACCACCATCTGATGTCCATCAATCAGTACGATATCGACATTCTGCAAAATATCTGGCGGGATAGAGGCGCTGCTAGCTTGAGTTTTGACAGCATTGATCGAAACCACAGCGCGTTCACCTGTAGCTTGAGTGACAATAATCGAAGATACAGGCGGTACTAAATCAGTAGTAGGCTCAAGGTCTGCGATCGCAACTTTGTAATTTGCCAAGTCATCTCGAATCAGCTGCGTCATTGGGTGAGAACCCACTACACCTAAGACAGTAGCCTGATTTCCTAAATAATTGAAAGTTACAGCCGCGTTTGTTGCTGGCCCCCCTGCCGCTACAGTATAGTCAGTAGCGACAATCTTCTGATTATTCTTAGGGGCAGAGTCAGCAAGGTAAATCAAATCTAAAGTTACTAAACCTACAAATAATCCACGATTCATCTGCTCTTTCGTTCAAAATTCAATTGGAAAATTCTGGCTCACTTCGACTCCTTTCGACTTCGCTCAAGGCAAGTCGCTCAGTGACCTCCTGACTCCTGAATTCTTTCTTGGTAAATGGATATGGCTCTTGGCGACTGACAACTTCGATTACTGTCTTTAACCAATCAATATAAGTTTCTTCTCTTCGGATGATCAACTCCAGCACCAGCCTTTGCATCACCTGGTTGCGGTTGGCAGATTCATCACCGATTGATGGCAAATCGATGGTTTCACATTCAGCCAGCTTTTTGCTTCGAGCCGCTAATTGTTGCTTTAGTAGGTCAATGATGGTTTCATTCGACAACTGATCTGCAAAATGCAACTGGACGAGTAAAGGTTCTCTGATAGTCGGTAAGGGCTGATGAATCCCTAGCCATCGCCTAAATTCCGCTTTCCCTAGCTCCGTCACACTGTAGACTTTGCGGTTGGGGCGATCGTGTTGAATCTCAATGTTACAGGTAATCCAGCCTTGCTCAACTAGCTTATCGAGAGTTCTGTAAATTTGTGCCTGATCTGCTGGCCATAAATGGGCAACGCATTGATCGAAGCAGCTCGTTTTGAGGTCGTAGCCCGTCATTTCTTGCTGCTGAAGAAGACCTAAAATTACATTTGCTAGCGACATGAAGATGGTTTTCCCATAATTGATATTTTCTCGCTCGGTTCTACACTATGTACTTCTTATAATTTTATGCTAATATATGATTAATCAGATATAAGACATAACGGTTATAAAAAGATATGCTCATTATAATGCTTCTTAGCAAGGAAACCAAATAGATAAGAAACTCCATTCACCAGGGCATGGGGGAGAAGAAGGGAATAGGTTAAAGGTTACAGGGTACAGATTATTCCCTATCACCTGTTATCTGTCACTTCTTCCCCAATCCCAATACCCAATTCTCAATGCTTAGAAATTACTTAAGCCATTGAAGACTATTGTAACGAGAGGATAAGTAACATTGACTTCTAACACACTTACAGAAAGAATACGTCAGCATCAATATCTGCGTGATTTACGAAACAAATTACTCCACCTTCACAAGATGTTGCTGGAGACAGAACGCATTGCCTACGAACAGATTAGCGGACGAGTATCAAGTGCAGAACTTCTTCAGCTAGTTATCGCTCACGAACAATTTGCTTGGCTACATCGCATTTCTGAGATGGTTGTGCAAGTTGATGAAATGCTCCAAGCAGATGAACCGATATTGTTGGACGATTTCCAAAAATTGATTGCTGATGCCCGTACACTCATTGTACCGTTACAGACCGGTAATACCTTTGAGAGAAAGTATTACAACGCTCTCCAGCGCGAACCTGGTGCTGTGTTGGCACACGCGGAGATATCCAAATTTCTCACGTCTAAGGTTTGATTGCTAATTTACCCAAACAGTGCTGAGTACAAAAGTAAGAATTGTACTCAGCACTTGGGCACTCATCAACCAACTGCCACCAAAGGCTGAGGTATTTTGGCTTTATGGCATATCGATTGTCCTGTCACGTCGATTAATGACTAACGATCCATTTGCACCAGTTATCGGACAACAGCAAGCTATAGAATTACTCACTCAGGCTGTCAGACAAAACCGGGTTCCTCCAGCCTACTTATTTGTGGGGCCAGATGGTGTAGGCAGGAGTTTAGCAGCCAGATGCTTTGTGGAATTGCTATTTTCTAATGGGATGGGAGTTACTGCATCTTTACAAAACCGTTTGCGTCAGGGGAACCATCCAGCTTTATTGTGGGTGGAACCAACGTACCAATACCAGGGACAACGATTAACAGCAGCAGAAGCAGCCGAAAAAGGACTCAAGCTTAAGGGATCACCTGTAATTCGACTAGAGCAAATTCGGGGAATTACCGAGTTTTTAGGTCGTCCGCCCTTAGAAGCGCCGAGAAATGTGGTAGTGGTGGAAGAAGCGCAAACAATGGCAGAAGCCGCAGCCAATGCTTTACTTAAAACCTTGGAAGAACCGGGACAGGCGACATTAATTTTAATTGCACCGACACTTGAATCTGTGTTGCCGACTTTGGTATCACGCTGTCAACGCATTCCTTTTTATCGCTTAAATGCACAGTCTTTAGCTGTTGTACTCACACAAACAGGGCATCAGGAAATTTTGCAAAATCAGGCAGTATTGAGCATAGCAGCTGGTAGTGCGGGAAGTGCGATCGCATCTTACAAGCAATTACAAGCTATTCCTGATGAGTTACTCGGAGACTTGAAAAAAGCGCCTAAATCTTACCGTAACGCCTTAGAGTTAGCCAAAAAAATTGATAAGGATTTAGATACAGAAGCACAACTGTGGTTAGTTGATTATCTTCAGCAATTTTACTGGCAGCAGTGGCATCAACCTAGTATCATTAACCAGCTAGAAGAATCTCGAAAATACTTGCTTGCTTACGCTCAACCGCGACTAGTTTGGGAATGTCTGCTTTTATCTGTGTATCAAAAATCAAATTCTATTTCTTCTACTCATCGCTGAGTGCGATTGTATTTCTATAGTTCCTCATCAAAGCCTCAGTACAATATTTAATTAATTCGTAGCAAAATAAATTAGGTAAAAACTCTGCGTTACTTTGCGTTTACTTTGCGTCCCTCTGCGTTTCAAAATATTACAATGTCTAGTTCATAGCGAGTGAAGGTATTGTAATAAAAGCGATTCCTGGATAAAACAAAAAGTTTATATGACCTCAGTTTCTCCTCACAAAAAAGCCAGAGCCTTAAAACCTACCAGCCGCCGCCCTGCGAAGGAACTCTGTAGCGAATGTGGGCTATGCGATACATATTATATTCACTATGTCAAGGAAGCTTGCGCTTTTATTAATCAGCAAATAGGCGAACTTGAAGAAGAAACACACACGCGATCGCGCCATCTTGAAAACCCCGATGAACTCTACTTTGGCGTTCATCAAGACATGATAGCGGCCAAGAAACAGCAGCCCATCGAAGGCGCACAATGGACAGGTATTGTTAGCAGCATTGCCATTGAAATGCTGAATCGCGGCTTAGTTGAAGGTGTAGTCTGCGTGCAAAACACCAAAGAAGACCGCTTTCAACCCATGCCAGTCATCGCCCGGACTCCAGAAGAAATACTAGCAGCACGAGTAAATAAACCAACACTTTCTCCGAACCTTTCCATATTAGAACAGGTGGAAAAATCGGGGATGAAGCGGCTGTTGGTAATTGGTGTTGGTTGCCAAATTCAGGCATTACGAGCCGTAGAAAAACAACTTGGTTTAGAAAAGCTGTATGTTTTGGGTACGCCCTGCGTAGATAATGTTAACCGCGCCGGACTGCAAAAATTCTTAGAAACCACCAGCCGATCGCCTGATACAGTTGTGCATTACGAATTTATGCAAGACTTTCGGGTTCACTTCAAACATGAAGATGGCTCATCAGAAACAGTGCCTTTCTTTGGCTTGAAAACCAACCAACTCAAAGATGTCTTTGCCCCATCCTGTATGAGTTGCTTTGATTACGTCAACTCCCTAGCTGACTTAGTTGTTGGCTACATGGGCGCACCCTTCGGCTGGCAATGGATTGTAGTTAGAAATGACACAGGTAAGGAAATGCTGGATTTAGTAAAAGACCAGTTAGATACCCAACCAGTAACGTCTAAAGGCAACCGCAAAGAAGCCGTACAACAAAGTATTCCCGCTTACGATAAAGGCGTTACCCTGCCGATGTGGGCAGCAAAACTGATGGGTGTGGTAATCGAAAAAATCGGCCCCAAGGGTCTAGAATACGCACGATTTTCCATTGATTCTCACTTTACTCGGAATTATTTGTATGTAAAGCGCAATCATCCAGAGAAATTAGAAGCGCACGTTCCAGAATTTGCCAAGCGTATTGTTGGGCAATATAAATTACCAGAATAGAAGAGGGATTGGGGACTGGGGATTGGGTATTGGGCATTGGGGATTGGGCAAAACAGTGTTGAGTAATGAGTAATGAGTGCTGAGTTAGGAGTTATTCTCCCCCTGCTCCCCTGCTCCCTCTCACTGCTGACTCAACTCGATAATATTCCCATCCGGGTCTTGAGTGAACAGGGCAGCGCGACCGGAAGCGCTAGCTTGAATGGGATAATTATGATTGAGGAATTCCTGTTTGGCGGCGTTTAAGTCAGTTACAGTGAAGGCGACGTGGGGATTACGTCCCCATTTTTGGTTTGGGTTTTCCGTGGGGACAGTGGTTGAAACTATCAGGTGAATTTGATAGTCACCGACTTGATACCATGCACCAGGGTAGTTTAGAGAACGATCTATTTTGGATAATCCCAATACTTTGCCATAAAAATGTTCAGAGCGTTCTAAGTCAGTCACAAGAATCGCTGTATGGAGACTTTGAGTAATCTGCATTGTCGGTAAGATGTTAGTAAGATGCGATCGCGTTTATTTAGATTTTGGCGTAGTTTGAACTCTTTCGATGAGCTAAAGCATCATCTAAAATATCATTAATTGCATTTGCAATCAGCTATCATAAGGAGTTAACCAGATATTTATTAACAGAGGAATCGCCAATTAGAGACTTGATATCAAAACTAAACAGTTAAAAGTTCTTTATATGCTCAAAATTTCTAACCTTAACGTTTATTACGGCGAAAGCCATATTCTCCGCAACGTAGATTTGAGCGTACCATCTGGGCAAATGGTTTGCCTAATTGGACGCAATGGTGTGGGAAAAACTACCTTACTCAAAACTATCATGGGTTTACTCAAACCCCGCAGCGGTACTATTAATTTAGCTGAAGAATTAATCAACTCCAAATCTCCAGACCAAAGGGCAAAGTTGGGAATTGGTTATGTCCCCCAAGGACGAGAGATTATCCCTCGGTTGACAGTTAAAGAAAATCTACTGCTAGGGTTGGAAGCTAGACGCAAACCAGTCAAAAAAGCGGAAATTCCAGAGGAAGTTTTTAGTTTATTTCCGGTGTTAAAAACCATGCTTTCGCGGATGGGTGGTGATTTAAGCGGAGGACAGCAGCAACAATTAGCGATCGCACGTGCTTTAATGGGAGAACCTCAATTACTTGTTTTAGATGAACCCACCGAAGGTATTCAACCCTCCATCATCCTAGAAATTGAAGCCGCAGTCCGTCGTATCGTCGAAACCACAGGTATTTCGGTGTTATTAGTAGAGCAACATTTACACTTTGTCCGTCAGGCGGATTACTATTACGCTATGCAAAAAGGTGGTATTGTCGCCTCCGGTTCCACCACCGAACTCAGCCAAGATGTGATTCAGCGCTTTTTAGCTGTTTAATTTTTGATACTTCTATATCAATTGTGTCGGCAGCAATCAAGTCTGCCGCTTCTTGTAAAAGCTGATGTTGTTCCTTTTGAATTGCTTCCAAACGACTAGAAATTTCTGCTAATCGTTGTTGTTTATTTGGTTGAAAACTTTCAGGTAGTAAAGGCGGATTATCAGTTGTTTTGGTACTTGTGATTCTTTGAACGGCAAAACTTCCAACTTTAGTTAAGGATAAAAAACTAACTTTAATCAAAGCCTGAAGCAATTTTAACGGAACTTGGAGTATTGACCAACTAGCTGTCTCAATTAAGCGGACAATTGCTCTGATGATGCTCCAAAGTAGAGCAAGTGCAAACAGCAAAATTACTACACTAATAATTGGGTGATTAGCTCCCCAACCTAGTATTTGAACTAACCGAAAAAATATCGGGTGTTGTGTCAACCAATCACTTACAGAAGATGCGATCGCATCTTTAACTGCGCCCGATGTTGTACTCTTAAATTTATCAGCAGTTTGCCAAGTTTGCTCTAAACTTGTTGTGACTGTATCAATTGCTCTATCAGTTGTAGTAGTGGCTGTTGTCTTCAAAGACTCACCAGCTTGTTGCGCTGAGTTACTTAGAGAGTTAACGCCCCCGCCCACAAAATCTTTCACACTTTGCAAGCGTTGTAAAACTCCGTTAGGCAAATGTATGTTTATTTGGGATGTCATAAAACATTTTACCGAGGTTGAAATCTAACCCGCAATCCATCTTTCGGGCGATTAGTGGGAACTACAACTTCCTCTAAACTTTGATTGGGTAATATCTCCCAATGATAATTGCGTAGAAGATGAGCAGCAACAATCTTCATTTCCATTTTGGCAAAGGCTAGGCCAATACAGATGCGTGGCCCACCGCCAAAACCCACTAAACTAAAAGGATACTTTTTATTTTCTTGGCGCTGGGGACTGAAACGGTCTGGCTCAAATCGGTCTGGTTCAGAATAAATTTCTTCAATTCGGTGAGTAACTCCAATTGAATAGTATAACTGCCAACCAGCAGGAACGTGATAACCTTTAAACTCAAAGTCTTTAATCACACCACGAAACCCACCTCCGACAGGTTGATGCAATCTTTCAACTTCCCATAAAACCTGCTCTAAATAGGGCATTTTCCCTAATTGTTCTAAATCCAAATTACCTTTACTTGCAAGTTGCAATTGTTCAACTCTTGCTTTTTCGAGTACTTCTGGATGACGGGCTAACTCTACACCCAACCAAGTCAGCATCGAAGTAGTAGTTTCATGTCCAGCAAATAGTAATAGTAACGCCTGAGCGATGAGTTCTTTTTCACTCATCCGGTTCCCTTCTTCATCTTGGGCTTGCACTAATAAACTCAGAGCATCTTTTGTCGGATTTTGCTGACGTTCTCTAACAACTTCAGTTAGATGCTCTAAAATCTGATTGCGAGCAGCTATAGCTTTACCAAATGTTGTAAATGGCAAGGGCAACGGATTAATCGCAAACAGTCCATTTGTCATGGCTGCAAACAATTTGCTAAAACGCACACATTCAGGGCCAGGACGCGTACCCAACAACAATTGACTGGCAATATCAAACGTCAGTTGTTTAAATTCTTGGAACCAAGTAAATTCCTGCTGCTTCTCCCACTTTTGCAGATAACTACGTGTAATATCTTCCATTGTGGAGACATAATTCGCCAATGCTGGGCCATGCAATGCTGGCATCATCAAGCGACGGTTTCTGCGGTGTTCTTCTCCATCTTGCAGAAAAAGTGATTCACCCAGTAATGTCTTGAAATTATCAGGCCATCCCTCGCGCCAAGAAAAATTCTCCATTTGGCTTGACAAAACCAACTCTAATGCTTCCGGCCCGACCATCACTACAGTCGGTCTGCCAAGAAGATGAGTTTTGAAGATGGGCCCATACTGGCGATAGCGCTTTTTAGCGAAATTGCGGTCGAAAATAAAGGAGGGTGTTTCACCTAATACAGGTATACCAAAGCTTCCAGGAGGAAATTGCTGACTTTTCATATCTCTAAGGGTAGCTATAAAAAAGTTAACACGATATTCCAACTCTGCTGCGTTAGCAAAGCTCGCCGTAGGCATCGCAGTACCCCAAAATATTCTTAGTATAGTAAGGGACTGGGGACTGGGGACTGGGGATGGTGGGGCCCCTGAAGGGGATAAGGGGTAATGGGGACTGGGTGAAAAGTCTTTTTGTATCTAAGTTTTATCATCTGTTGATGTCCTAATGACTAAGGCTTTTGCTATACTTTCAAATGTCTTTGTTTCTTGCACCAATAACTCAAAACCTGTCATCTGTCATTACATTTCTTCAGATGACATAATAAATTTACAGAAATTTAATATTACTTTTTATTCAATAAAATTGCTGAACGTTAAGATGTTGTGGATCTATTGAAAGAAAAGTAAAAATTCTATGCATCTGGATTTGCCACAACTGATTAAATCACTTGGCTATTTTGGGGTCTGGGCGATTGTCTTTGCTGAATCTGGCTTGTTAATTGGTTTTTTTCTGCCTGGGGATAGCTTATTGTTCACTGCTGGATTTGTCGCGTCTCAGAATTTATTGAACATTTGGGTTCTGATAATTGGTGCTTTTATTTGTGCAGTCTTAGGTGACAATGTTGGCTATGTGACTGGGCATAAATTTGGCAGAAGATTATTTAATAAGGAAGATTCATGGCTGTTTCATAAAAAACATCTTGTGAAAACTCAGAACTTTTATCACCAGCACGGTAAAAAAACGATTGTTTTGGCACGCTTTTTACCCATTGTACGCACTTTCGCGCCCATCGTGGCTGGGATTGGTGCAATGCATTATCGCACATTTATGTCTTACAACTTAATTGGTGGTTTTCTTTGGACATTTGGCATTACCCTATTAGGGTTTTTCTTAGGAAAATCTCTGCCACCAGAACAGGTAGATAAGTATTTGTTACCAATTATTGGATTAATTATAGTTATTTCTTTAGTACCATCGATTCTTCATTTCGTACAAGAAAATAGAGCAAACAAAAGTTGAAATATCTTTGGTATTTTGTGTAGATATAATGACCGAATAATTCGTAATTCATAATTCATAATTCGTAGTTAAAAATTTATGAATTAGGAATTAATTATTAATTAATGAGATTGAGGGTACAAGCTCCTAATTTTAATTATGAAAAAGAAAAAGTTTATTCCTTTTTCAAGCCTCTCCATTCATGGATGGGGTAACAATTACGAATTACGAATTACGAATTACGAATTGGAGCAAAGCGACTTGACACACAAACATCAGAGTTTGATAATACCCTCATGACTTCCTTAAACATCAACCTGTATCTGTTCCTAGAAAATCTCCTTTTTTTCCTTATTGCCACGCTTTTTATTGTGGTTGTGAACTGGGGGTGGAAAAACGCAAAGCCTTATACTCTACCTTTACCATTTCCCGGTTGGTATAAAATCTGGTTTGGCTCGGTGCAACTGCTAGCAGTAGTGCCGCCATTAGTGGTCATGCTATTGTGGGGTGTATGGTGGGGCGATCGCACGGTGTTAACTGTGCTTGCTTGGTATTTTATCGTTTTAGGGTTGCAAATCATTTCAGAAAGAGTGACGCTTAGGCAGTTGCAAAATGTTGTCTGGGTGATGGTTCCTTATATATATCTGCCTTACCGCTTCTGGCAGTTGTATGAGGGTTTGACACTTTTGGATTCTACAAGCGAGTTGCAGTGGGTACGATATGTATTGATTTTTGAATTGGTGATGTGGATTGTTAACTACGCTATAGATGTATCTCAATTGCCGCGGCTGTTTCGTTGGGAAGTACAATCAAATGACGCTAGCTAGGGATTAATCGCAGAATTAGCCATTTTTACTAAAGAAGTGCGATCGCCTGCTTTCAATCCAAAAATATATTGCACACCTTGTTGTCTCCAAGTCAAGGTAGCATCTGAGCAACCAGCACCACAAGTAAAATCTACAAAATAGCCAGTAATGCCCTTAGCTAAGGATACACGTTTCCCAGTCAGGCTGGGTGTTTTACGGGTTATGGCTTCAGCAGAAACAACGCCTAAACGACAGGCAGAAGCACCATTACAGTCTGGACTATAAGCCAGTAAAATATCATACTTTTTTTGCGTAGCAGCTTCTATAGTTGCGTAAATTGGATTTTCCCCATCCGACTCAGGAATAAACTTCGGTAAAAGAATCCGAATTTGAGTTTTTTGCTTTAATTTAGGCAGAATAGATTTAAAAACTGGGTTTGGCTGAGTTTTACTCTGCTGTGCTATTATTTGGGACTGATTGTTTATATTGGCTATAGCTGACTTGTGAAAACTGCTGACACTGACTAATAAAAATACGGCACACACAGCACTGGTATTTTTAAAGCTTAAAATCATCTTGAAAACCTATTTCATCTAAAGTATTTATTTGTAATACCCAGTTTGAGTATAAAATTACGCATTTAACAGATAAAGCGATCGCTGGGAATCAGAAATACAAAATTACGCCGTATGATTGCAACACGAGCTTAAATCATCAGCTAAACTGAAAGCGCTTTCTTTATCAACGTCATAACCGGAATCAACTTAGATAACTTCGTTTAGGGACTGACAAATAAAAAAATATACAACTTTTCTTGTGGGGTGGGCGTCTCGCCCGCCCTATGGACTGGGCGGGCAGGATGCCCACTCCACAATATTGGATAATTTATTTCTTGGAATTCCCTTATTGGTTGTGGCAAATTAATCCTCAAGGATTTCAGCAAGTGTGTCGGCAACTTCCCCAAAGAGTGCAGCAAATATGTCCGGCTGGGAAATAGGTTATACAGAAATATTCTAATGTTGATGAGAAATGTTCCAGCATTGATAAGGAATATTGCAATGTTGGTGAGGAATATTGTAATGTTGATGAGGAATATTGCAATGTTGATGAGAAATATTGCAATGTTGGTGAGGAATATTGCAATGTTGGTGATAAATATTGCAATCTTGACAAGAACTACTTGTACATTGAGAGTGATGGAGAAAAAAGTGGCGATCGCTAATGGGTTAATCTAGGTTAGCGATCGCAGTATAAGCAACTCGATATCACATATTAGAGTATTTTGCAAAATTTTGTTTCTCTCTGTGTTTATAAGGGGAATGTTTTTAAACGTACTCAATTTTTTTAGAAATAAAGAGATTAAAAAAGCTTTTGCCAATTTATTTCCGCCGTGCTTTACTAGGTGTTACACCTATTCATTTAAGGCAAAGGTATTCGGATAAATCTTCCATCGCCTTATTGGTACGCGGTCAGTAGTTTTACTGTTGCCGATGAGTTACACAATATCCGACATACTCATGCTACACATCCAACTTTTCTGCTTGTTTGCGTGCAGTTTTCATACCTGAAGAATGCAAGAATGCGATCGCACCATTGCAGGTGCAGAAAATTTAATAGTTAGAGGTAATTTAGATACAAATACATTATTGCTAAATACTAAAAATATAACTATTGCTGAAAATACACCAGATAATAGTCAGGCGACAATTTATAAATCCACATTAGAAGGGCTGTCTGAAAACACTAATCTGATTCTCCAGGCAACAAATGATATCACTATTAATGCTTTCAGTAATAATTTAATTTTAGCAAATCGTAGTGACAAAGTAATTTTTAATGCAGATGTTGATGGAGATGGAATTGGTAATTTTCAAATGCAAACTGCTGATACTATCAAAACCAATGGTGGAGATATTAGCATTTCTGGAGCGAGTTTGATATTAGGAAATATTGATACTAGCTTTATACTAGGGGGTGGAGATATAAATTTAACTGCCACAGAGGGCAATATCTCCACTGGCAACCTCGAATCCTACTCAATTTCATACGATGGCAGATTAGGAGAAAGTTTCTGGAATATAATACTGGATGCACAGGGCAATATCTCCACTGGCATCCTCAAATCCTACTCACACTCACATTCATATTCATCTGATGGCACAGCAGGAACTGGTGGGGAGATAACTCTGACTGCACTGGGCAATATCTCTACTCACTCCCTCAACTCCTTCTCATTTTCATTTGATAATGGCACAGCAGGAACTGGTGGGGATATTACTCTGACTGCACAGGGCAATATCTCTACTCAAGCCTTCAACTCCTCCTCATCTTCATTTGATGATGGCACAGCAGGAAATGGTGGGGATATTACTCTGACTGCACGGGGCAATATCTCTACTCCATCCCTCTACTCCTTGTCATCTTCAGTGGATGGCACAGCAGGAACTGGTGGGGATATTACTCTGACTGCACAAGGCAATATCTCTACTCAATCCCTCAGTTCCTTGTCATCTTCATTTGATGATGGCACAGCAGGAAATGGTGGGGATATTACTCTGACTGCACGGGGCAATATCTCTACTCAATCCCTCGACTCCTTCTCATCATATTCAGTGGATGGCACAGCAGGAACTGGTGGGGATATTACTCTGACTGCACAGGGCGATATTAAGGGTATCAGATATGGATATAATAATGAGTATGAGTTCCCAGTTTTTTCTTCATTTTCTCTTTCTCAAAACGGAGTTTCAGGACAAGGTGGTAACGTTACTTTAACGGCTAAAAATCAAATTACAGATTTAGAAATCTTAACTCTGTCTTCTGACTTCAAATCTGGAGATGTTCAAATTAAGGGTTTTGGGGACTTATCGCTGACAAATACTGACATTATTACCAGTAAACAGGTAACTATCAGGAATCGATATATAAATGCAAAAGATATTATCCAAGATGTCTCAGGAGTAGGTCAATCAGGGAATGTAACTGTTACCAGTACAGGTAATCTCACCTTTAACAATAGTCGCATTGAAAGTGACACCAGAAGCAGCGACCCCGCAGGAAACATAACTATCACCAGTCCTGGTACTGTCACCTTCAATAACAATAATATTAGTAAAATTACAAGTAACACTAGCAGTCAAGGAAAAGCAGGCAATATTCAAATTAATGCCAATAATTTAGTCCTTACAGATGCATCAGAATCTCAGAGTATTTTGGCGGCACAAAAAAAATATCTTTGAACGTATGTGATTTGCCGATGAGAGCATTTTCTCCAAAGTCTCTGACTAAATCTTTAAACAGATAATAGAGAAATTCCTCCAACACGCTAGAGTGAAGGTTCGATCGAGAATCAAACTTCTCAGCATAATGCTGCTGGTCTAAAAAGTTCTTATATTTTGATATAAGTTCTACCAATCAACTGATTCTGAATCAGACCTGAAGTGTATTTAAAATCGGAGAATATAAAGAATTGTTGGGAGGAATCAATCGTTATGACTGTGATAGTTGCTAAGTGGACAATTGACGAATATCAGCGGATGATTGGCGCTGGCATTTTGAGCGATCGCGTTTTATAAATATTGCTATTGACCTGGATATTGCCAAGCAAAACCTATTTGTTTGGCCGACTCAAGCAGCAGAGGTTTTTATTTTCTCAACAGAGGTTACTTAACACTTCGCTATGCAAAATAAGTGATAGGATAGGTTGGGTTGAAGAGGTTTGCCCTGAACTGAATTGTGGGATGTCTCCAGATAAAGTGAGGAGGTTTACATTGCATTGCTTTTCTCTTAAAAAAATTCCTTAATTCATCACGTAAAAACAGAAAATTTCTGTTATTTTGCCTTTTTCAACAGTAAAATTTAAACCTCCAGGGCTGGGTTTTTCAACTATATAATTTAAATTAGTAACTTTACCATCTTGGGAAATTTCAGTTTTTCCATAGGTTCTAATCACTTTTGATTGTTTATCACCTACTTTTACTCCATCTATGGTGGAATATTTAGAACGATTTGCTTTGATTTGATAAACGGTAAAATTACCTGGTTTAGCACCTTCATCTAAATCAACTGTGATGCCTGCATATTTCAGAGTACGAACTTTACCAATAGCAGCTATAAAGCCATTTTCTACTTTTACAGGTTTACCTAAAATTTTTCTGACTTGTGCTTCGGACATAGAAAGTTTTACGCCACCTATTCCTAGACGTTCAATAGTTATTCCTGTTGATTGATTGTTAGGATTCTGAGAAATTTGATAATTAGTGGTGGTAGCAGTTACTTGACTATGGGTGTAGCTAGTCAAGGGAATAACAAAAGTAGCGATGCCTACGGCAGACTGCACCAATACTAACGAAATTTGCCTTAACATAATTGCATATTTGACTATTTTATAGTTCCCAAGCTGTTAACTCAGCCTGTGTATCAGTATTATCACATACTTTCTGGCATATCTTTATCTTCAATCAATCGATTTATTCTGAATTACAGCTGAAGTGCCTTTAAAATGGAAAAATATTAAGAATTATTGGGAGGAGTCAATTGTCATGAGTGTGATAGTTGCTAAGTGGACTCCATTGACGAATATCACCGCATAATTGATGCTGGCATTTTGAGCGATCGCAAAGTTGAACTACTCAAAGGAGAAATTGTCGAAATCTTCGCAGAAGGAGAACCTCACGCTTATAGTAGTGGCGAAGCTGGTGACTTGTCTAATAATCATTCTCAAGAGATTTGATGCAGAGACACGATTTTACTCGCATCTCTACAATGTCTTTTCATGAGTTTTATTCTGCGTTCACAAATTCCAAATATCCATTGCTAAGTTCTTTAACTGCCAAATCATAAAATTGCTTACCATGTTCTGGCGTTGCTAAAGCCGGATTTGATCCCATACGTCCATCTGGATAACGCACTCGAAAGTCAGCAGCGCTATAAATCCGATGTCCGCTTGCTACTTCTGGTGAAAGGGGTGCTTGCTTAATCGCTTCTGGATAAACATACTGGGTGAGGGCTACTTCGCTTGGCGTTGCATGAGAACCTTCTCGATCCCCATATAATTCTTTAGCTAGCTTATATACAGAACCGCACATAAACCAGTTTGCCACTTGACATTGCACCTGTTGAGCATTGGCAATCTGCAAATCTTCTAGATGAGCATAAGTTTCTGAAAAAGCAGCTTTCAGGGTAGCAATATTACCGCCATGTCCGTTAATAAAGTAGAACTTGCTAAAACCAGCTTTGGCTAAACAAGTTACATAATCTCGCACTACTTGAATTAAAGTGCTGGGACGCAGACTGATTGAGCCAGGAAAGGCAGTATGGTGTAGTGCCATCCCCACATTGATTGTGGGCCCCACGATCGCTTGAGTTGCATCACCTACACCGGCTGCAATCGCTTCTGCACAAATAGCATCAGTACCAATTAACCCTGTTGGCCCGTGTTGTTCTGTAGAACCAATAGGGAAAATAATCCCCTTTGACTGCTGTAAATAAGCTTCGACTTCTTGCCAAGTACTTAAATGCAGTAACATTGTTAATGATTTTCCTCAATAAAATTGCGGTGGGATCAAACATTTTGCTGCTAAACTCCCACTAATACGATTATGAACTCTCTGGATTTTCTCTGCTGGCGATCGCACAAAATCCCCAACAACTTTTGCGAAGTCGGGGATCTTTGTTTACTGCCAAATTTGGCGAGAATTAGACGATGTATTTCTACGAATATTTTTTAGGTAATGGAGTCGCAACGAGTTTTGACAGAGATAGATATAAACAATTTGCCGATTCTGCCATTTTATCCTACAATACTCGTCGGTAAGCTTCCATAATAGAAATCAAAATTGATTTATGAAATCTTGCTTTTCTGGATAATCAAGAAAAAAAATCGCTCAATTTTGATTTTTTACTACTCGAAGTAATAATGCTTTTTTACGTTACTTGTAATTTCCCATGTACAGGACATACCAGCGGGAAAAATTACTAAATCGCCTTTACCCATTTGCACTGGTTTTCTGCCATCAGGAGTAACAAGTACGTCACCTTCCAAAAAATAGCAAGTTTGTTGAGAATCATAATTCCAAGGAAATTTGGAGACTTCCTTTTTCAAAATTTCCCATTTAAATACACCTCATCCATTGAGATATTCAAGTCTTAAGTTGCTGCTCAATTTTAATTTCCATATTAGTTATTTCTCGTTATATTCAGCAGTAAGATTGAATATCTTCTCCACACTGATCTACTAAATAACACAAAGCGCGAAAACGCAAGTAGACAAGTTCGTTATAAAGCGGATTCAGTTTACATATTGGCGGAATGTGTCCTATTTTGCGACCAAAAAGCATGACATCACGCTCAAATGGACACTGGGCGGGAATTAATTTAGCAATAAATTTAGCTAATTTCCGATTCTGAATCTCAATTTTGTCGAGCCATTGACGTAATGGTTGCAGTAAATCTAATTTTGGTTGAGCAAATTGCTTTTTACTAGCTGTTTGATTTTTTTCTTCTAAAGGTTTAATGAAAGCAGGCAGAAAAATACGTTGATTCTGTGTTTTAAGCATAGTTTTAGGCAAGGTTAACCGTCGTGAATATGAACTATTTGCCGATTGAAAATCTTGTCATGTAATATGTTTAGCCAATTTGCACTTTGCTTGTAGATTAAAAAGCAAAGTAAGCATAATGCAAACAATTTACATGCATCTTTGGGAAGAGAAATGGTTTAACTAATTGTTATTTAAGCCCACCAAATCATGAAGAACTGTCCCGTTAAATACAAAATAACAAAGAAAATATAAAAATGGCATTTCTTTAACTTATGGATTTCTAATCTGAAAAATAGCAATTTTATATATTAAATATAAATGCCTGGTTCGGAAACTGACTAGTATCTAAAGATGTAGTTTATGGCACACAAACACAGTTTGGTTCTGACCCCACATACATTTCGGTAGGATTAGCCCCTAATATCTTTCGATTTTAGGCTATTGAATATCCTTCATTTTGTCTGATATGCTACACCAGCTAACCTAAATATTATCTAATAAGTAATGATAAATTGATTGATAAGCGAAAACTAATGTAGCAAATTATACAAGTACGTACGCTCTTGTACTGAAAAATTCTCCAGTTTTTATAATCCACTTTGTCCAACTACTCACAGTGAGATTTAGCCGTTAGCACAGCCTTTGTAGAAAAGTATTGGCTATTCTCCTCAGTCCTCACTCCCTGATGATGAAAAACTTAATTATTTAAAATATCTTAACCCGGTATTAACCTGATATTTGTTGATATATTCTACATTCTGTTGCTCTAATTTTGTCAGCAATTTAACTGGAAATGTTTTTGGTGAATATATAGGACGATACCAAAGTTGGTTATTAAAGTAATTTTGCAATTCAATATTCTCAAAACGGCGACCATGACTGGCAAAAATCGAATTTCGCATAATATCGAGTTCAAAACCGCTTTTACCATCCAAATCTGCATCAGTTACAAGTCTTTGAGAAAGCCAGAAATAATTGTTGAGAGTCGTGCTATCAACAGGTGGTATTGATGTAGTTGAGGAAGATGATTGAGTTGGAACAGATGGGGTCGTTGGTGTGAATGTGGGAGTTTCTATCACTGGACTTGTAATATTTGACGGTGTTTCTGAAGGTAATACCGTTTTGTCTGCTGTAGGTTGAGAAGATTTGGATAACACTTGACTAATAATCACAGATGCACCAATTAACCCACCTGCAATCAAACTGCCTATGAGAATATTATTCTGACTATGACTACTTTGAGGGCTAGGCTGTGGTTTGACAGGTGCTGTCTGAGGTGGCGGTGCAGAGACTACAGTTGGTTGAGTTAACAGGGGTTGCGTCGGTGGAATTGGATTTGCTATGCTCTGCAAAGAATCCAGCATTGCCCTAGCTGTGGGATAGCGATCGCGTGGATGATAAGCGATCGCCCGATCGATTACTCTTGCCATAAGTGGGCTAACATGACTCGCATATTGCCGCCAGACAATTTCACCCGTTTGAGAATCTGTTTCTAGGTGTTGCGCCTGTTTACCAGTCAGCAAATAAATTACCGTCATTCCTAAACTGTATAAATCACTAGAATACACAGGTCTACCTGCGGCTTGCTCGCTCGGCATATAGCCAGGTGTACCAATCACAATCGAACTGGTAGGATTGCCTTGAGAATTTACTACTGTTCCCATTGACTCCCGCACAGCACCAAAATCAATCAGCACTGGTTTACCATCCCAATGACGCACAATAATGTTATCCGGTTTAATATCGCGGTGAACGATATACTTAGAGTGAACGTAATCCAGGACAGGTAATAAATTCATAAACAATTCCTGGACAGCGCCTTCACTAAATAGCCCCTGCTTCTGAACTTTTGCAGTTAAGGTATCGCCTTCAACCCATTCTTGAACTAAGTAAAATTGTCCACCAGAAGAGAAGTAGGCATATAATGCCGGAATTTGGTCATTTGTGCCACCGAGTTCTTCTAAAATAGCTGCTTCGCGTTGAAACCTCTCTTGTACTAACTGGTAAATTTGGGGATTGTTGTGAATCGGTCTTAGCTGTTTAACCACACAATGGCGCTTTGAAGGCATATAGGTGTCTTCAGCTAGATAGGTTTCACCAAACCCACCAGCACCCAGTGTGCGGATAACTTGATAGCGATCGTTCAACAGCTGTATTGTCATGGGAGATTACAAGCGATATTCATAAGATAGTTTTCCCCAAAACTACCTTCATTTCAAATCTAGTAAACCTTCTTCTTTCAATTTAGGATTGAAGCGAATTTGCATTTGCAAACCGCGCACTTCTAACAATTGCGTTGAAATTTCTGCTTCTACTCTGCGTGCCACATTTTTAAGAACTTTTATTTGTGCTAATTCATCATTAGCTGGATTTTCATATTTAGCTTGTTCTTCAGCTGTCATTGCAACTTTGACATCAATGGGATGAGTCCATTTTTCCTTTTGATCCCCATTACCCCAAGGCACACTGCCATTTTCAGCAATCCAAGCATATTCAGTATTTTCTAAAATTGCGCGACTAGGACGTTCAATAGTTTGAACTTTAACCCAATAACATTGCTGTGGCTGACGGACTAAATGCTGCTTGAGGCTAAGAAAAACATCACGGGAATATCCTACAAATTGCAGCACTTTTTTTTGGTCAAAGATAGCATATACCCCAATTTTACCCTGAAATTGTTCGGGTAATTGGCCGCGATCGTCAATGTAGGGAATGTATTCTAAAGTTTCCAAAGAAGAAAGATTTGTTTCAGAAGCCATATATCAAATATCAAACTTATTATTTGCCTTCAGAATTGAAAATTGCCAATTAGTAAAAAATTATCTTTAAAAAAAATTATTAATTACTCAACTTTTGGTAAATTGCACAAAGGCGGCTGGGTTTAAAAATCTTGGCACTGAACATGAAATTGGGTGGTACATTGACGATGATATACTCATCAGATTCATGATATTTTTCAAATTCTGCTGGCATTCCTTTAGTGGTAGTTAAGCTGTAAGGAACTGGCTGGAAGAGTAATTCTGTAAATTTAAGTTGCTTACACCCCAACTGTTGGCAAATTTGGTTTAAGAAAACAACGCTTGTCAATAAATTGAATAGAGTTTCTTGAGCTTGTGCTTCAAGAGTAAAACTGCCATCAAAGTTCTGAACGATTTTAAGGGGCATTTTTTTATTAATAGATTTGATTTTTGAAAACAATACCAAGGCCCGAAATAAAGCTTATAATGGGTAGCCATCAGCTATCCAAATATGTTCAAATTATAATATTTTTGTTGAGCAAAAATTGCTGGAGTTAATAAAGCCTTTAAGTGTGACGCGATCGCTTCATCATCTATAGTAGGAGTCTAATGTCGTTGTGCGTAGTAGGTTGGGTTGAGGAACGAAACCCAAAATTTTATCCTTGTTGATATTGGGTTTCACTGTTGTACTCTTACTCTTAAGCAAGTTACAACCTAACCTGCATTGATAGATTTTATTACAAGTAATCACCCGAACATGATAAAACCTATATGGGATAAATACTGGCAAGTCCAAACTTGAAGATTGCTTATCTAAACAAAAACCCCCAAGCTCAGATCAGAGCGTGGGGGTTTTTGTTAAATTATGGTTCCTGGCATCGAGCTATTTTTGCGTAGGGCAACCCCTAAACTATCGTTGCCGC